>UQCM01000012.1 GCA_900539525.1 uncultured Blautia sp. | reverse complement strand
GTGCAAATTAAAAAAGGTTACTATAAATTACCCGATTTGTCGGGCAACTCATTATATTGTATTAGAGATGGTTTTTCAATGAATATCATCTCCTAGAATGCACATATGCTGCCGACATGTCAATAGCATATGATCGGATGGGCGGGTAATTATGCACGAAAGTACGATGTCAAGTTAAAGGAATAATAGTAAAATATTGATAATACAAGATATGGAAAGGAGGCACCACAACCTATGAGAAAATTGTTATCTGCATTAGCAATTGTCTGATAGCAGAAGCAATAATGCAAACGTTAGAACAAAGCGGTGAGTTTCATCCTGCACGTGTTCTGATCCAAGGAAAAAATAACGTTGTAAGAGAAGCAGAAGTAATCTCTGCAGATATTATCCTTATGGATATATCCTATTTTTCCGGTGTGACCATTGAGACACGTCTTGCATAAGTCAGGCTTGCAAAAAAATCCCAAATTGCAAACTGTCATGGCTTTGTGATGAAAGCTCGACTCCGGAATTGGCAAGAAAGGTGGTACTTGCAAAGAAGGATGGAATCATTGACGCCTTCTTTGATTCATCTGTGACCGGTTCTTATCTAACTGCATCGCTTACAGCACTTTAGATTGTTCTTATCATTGATATGAGAACTGCATATTCATATTAGGAGGAGTGGGAATGAAGCACAAAAAGAAACTATTGGGTTTATTTATCTGCATAGGGATGATTATGATTTTATGTACAATACCAGAAAAAGTATTTGCAGCAAGTAACAATACTGTACAGGCACAGATGGCCGATGGTACTATCGTTACTGTTACAGCAAATAAAGACCTGGGAAACATCACCTTGCCAAGTGATAGAGGCTTAGGAGGGGTAGATGTAGACTTTATTATTACTTCAAATAAGACCCTGATCACAAATATAACCATCGGTACCCTATCATTTGATTTTTCAACAAACAGAATTGAATTTACACATCATTTTACAAGCACAAATTCAGATGATTCCCGTCTAATTGTGACATTGGAAGATGGATCATCATGCACTTTCAGTTTCATAGTTAAGCCTGCACAGCTTATTTCCAAAAACATTTCAATACGTACTGACCCTACCGGTATGGTAATCTCAGGTTTTGATTTCCCTGATTGGTTCGGTTCTCGCCTTTATGTTGATGTTTATAAGGATCCTGCTATGAAAAATCTTGTTTCATCATTAAATGGACCAATTGGAAACGGACCTCTTGCAATACACAAAAACAAGTATAAATGGTATAAGCCCACCACATACTACCTTAAGATATACGGGGTGGAACGCTACAAAAATCCTGATGGCAGTTACACTTATGCTGCAGCAGCTCCAATAAAAAAAATCGTGAAAACATCACCACGTGTTAACCCTGTAGTTAAGTCAATGACAATTTCCAATATAAAAGTGAAAAATCTTTCAACCTTATTTGTCAAAAAATACCACACCACATATACCATGACAATCAAACTGTCGAAAAGAGCATCAAAGATACAGGGGATCAAAGTTTTTGCTGCCGGTAATTATTACACGGTTAAAGGCAAAGGAAGTACATTTAAAGTACATGTATCAAATGTTACAGACAGAAGCTATAAAGGTTTGAAAACAAACTACAGTTTATGCACATATAGTGCACCTGATTCAAGAGGAGGAGCATACAGCTCCTGGACAAAATCCAAAACATATAGAGTAAAATAAAACAGAGGTATAGGGAAATCCCCCGAAACACTTTTTTACAGTGTATGCGGGGGATTTCCCAGGTATGAATTGAACTGTTTTGCCTTGTTCACTCTTCACTACCATAATCTAAAATGAAAATCATTCATCTGTTTTACAGTGGTTCAACTGTTTATCAGTATTGCAGCTTATACTTCATCAATCAGGCAGAAGACAGCATCACTAATTTTCAAAACAGCATTCTTCACAAAGACTTTCTAAGGTATTCTGCTGTGATGGTGCCGCCCTGCTCTGTCATTTCCTTTGGCGTACCGGCAAAGACAATCTCCCCGCCGGCAGTGCCGCCGTCCGGTCCTACATCGATGATCCAGTCCGCCTGTTTCATCACATCCAGGTTGTGCTCAATGACGATGACGGTGTTGCCCCGATCCACCAGACTGTCCAGCAGCTCCATGACCTTCCTTACATCGGAGGCGTGCAGACCGGTGGTGGGTTCGTCCAGCACATAGATGTTTCCCTTCTTGTCCAGGTATTTCGCCAGCTTCACACGTTGACGCTCACCTCCGGTTGCCCCGGTACCGGTAGGACAGGGATTCTTCACTGTACCGCCTGCCCTCGCAGGCTTCACAGACAGTGGTGACCGGATTCATGAAAACCAGCTCCATGACGATCTGGCCCCGGCCGCTGTAGACGGGACAGGCTCCTTTGCTGTTGAAGGAGAAGAGGACTGATCCACAATGACCGAGGCCGAAAGGTTGTCGATCCGTTCCACCCTGGGTTTTTCGTATTTCGGAAGCCGTCCCCGCACGAAGGCGGTATAGGTTTCGTTCATCTGCCGCTGGCTCTCGGCAGCAATGGTGTCAAATACAATATTTCTTCTTTATCCTATATCCGTCGGAATATATGAGTATGATTCACCCTTCAGGAATTATTTCATTCTTTTCTTTATCGGTACCTGTATTTCTGACAGCCACTCTCTTTCATCATCTTTATTCCAGACTCCATCAATATGATTTAAAACCATTTCATATCCTGACTGCAACCGTGCTGCAGATTACGGTGATCGATCATTCCTTCATATAGAAAATCCTCCTTGCTTTTCTTTACGAGGAGGATTCTATCATCTCCTCTAAAGGGGAGAGTCAAGTGTTATTTCTCTGAAAGATAGATTTCCTGTCAGCACAGTAATCTTTCCGGCAAAGATGGATCGCCAGTTCCTCCAAAGAAGCAGTAAAGGCAAGCACACAAACCGTCCAACTGTATACGATGCCTGTTGAAACCGCAAGCACACAGGGCAGCAGAAAAACCGCCGCTCCAGTCAGCTTATTCATCCAGGTGTGCAAAGATGCAAAGTGATGATACTTGATTGCCGCCGTGATATAGGCTGCCAGCCGCACAAGGATAATGACTGCCACCGCATACCAGATCACCGCCGGCATCGTCTGCCATAAAACAGGTGCCAATCTGAAAAGCACAATGCCGTAAAGCAGGCGTAACATAATCCTTCATAAAAAACACTGATTTCATCATTATCTACTACCTTTTCACCGCCCCATACTGTATAATAGAGTCGTCATCAATACTACAGATAAAACAAGTCTATAAACTCACACACTCTTAGCGATATCCAATACTTCAACCACAACATTCCCGGAAGCCTGAAACATAGTGAGCAAACCCACCTCAGTCCCCCTCCTCACTCATGATAGACCTGCACACTTTGCGCCGAGCGTGGTCAGCTCTGCTGGCGTGAATTCGGACTTTTGGTCCTAACACCACCAATATTATAAGGAGATGAGAATAATATGAATGAAAAAATTAACAATCTTTGCAGCAAAGTTCAATTTCTTTCAGGAGCATGGCTAAAGCTGATCGCAATCCTGTCGATGCTTATTGACCATGTAAACAAGGCACTGATTTACCCAAACCTGGTTTCAAATGACGGAGTACTTGCTGTTGTGAGTGACCTGTTTGATATTATCGGCAGAATTGCATTCCCGCTGTTTTGTTTTCTGGTGGTTGAAGGTTATTTTAAAACACGAAGCCGAAAGAAATATCTGCTGAATTTACTGATATTCGGTGTCATATCAGAAGTGCCCTTTGATATGTTTACAACGGCAAGTTTCTTTAATATGAACTGGAATAACGTCATGTTCACTCTCGCCTTTGTGCTTATTACCATTTGGAGCATTGATATTTTAAAAGAAAAAATGCAAAAGCTTCCAAAAGCACTCTGGTATTTTGTATCGTTGATCATTGTTATCATCATGTGCATAGCTGCCATGTTTTTCAGTCTTGATTATGAACACCACGCAATTTTAATCGGTTATTTCTTTTACCTGTTCCACGATGTACCGCTCTTTGCAATCCCTTTCGGCTATGCATCCATGTATACGCAGCCCTGGGCACTGTTAGGCTTTGGTCTGACGCTTACATACAACGGCGAGCGCGGCAAACAGAACAAAATGCTTCATTACTGGTTCTATCCTGCTCATTTGCTCATTCTTGGAATCCTGCGTCTTTGCCTTGGTATTTAATACTTTTGGCCACGGCACCATAACAAGAGTTACCCGACAAATGAGCCTGACGTCGATTTTTCCGTGCTTCGCACTCTCAAAATCGGCGTAAACCCTTACAACAAATGCAAAATCCCCCAAAACACTTTTACTATGTGCGGGGGATTTCGCAGGTATGAGCGATAATGCTCAACGTCATTTGGTTACCGTTACTGTTATACTGAATTTCGCTTTTCCGGACTTCACCGTAAGCTTTGCTTTTCCGGGGCGAACGCCTTTTACTGATCCTTTTGCGGACACGGTTACCACTTTCTTATTGGAAGACTGCCATTTCACCTTTTCTTTTGATGTGATCGGATTCAAGACAGGCTTTAACAAAAGCTTCTGGCCCTTCCGGATGCGCAGGCTCTTTTTCAGTCCGGTGATCTTTTTGGTCTTTACAGGCGCCTTCTGTACCTTTACGGTTATCTTCGTCGATTTTCCATTCTTTAAGGTTACCGTCAGAACTGCTTTCCCCGTCTTCTTCAGTGCCCTCACTTTTCCTGTTTGTGATACCTTCACGATCTGCGGATTGCTGGATTCCCAGGATTGTACTGCATCGCCTGCTTTCATATTGACGACACGCAGGGTTACTGACTGCTTCACCTGGATCGGGAGCGTGCCGGATACATTCAGCTTCGGAATCGTACCGGTCCGGAAACCATCGTCCGGATCTTCATCATCGTTACGATCGGTTTCCCAGATCCATTCCCAGTCAGGATCATCTATCCAGTCTCCGCTGTTATCAGGATCTTTTTCGTAGGTCCTTGTTTCTGTTTTATCGCAGATGACACACGTTCTGGACATGATTTTATCATCCGGGGACACAATGCTCCATCCACTCCACAGGTGACCTGTTTCAGGAATCGTCTCTACCTTTGTCTTCCCGCATTTTATACAATGATACTCGCACTCACCCGTTTCTTCACATGCAGGCTCTTTGAGCACAGTTCCCGCATCCCACGTATGTGAGTCCGTGCAGCTTTCCGGTCTTGCCACTTTCTCAAGCTGATAGGGATTTACCGCACAAAGCTGCAGACTTGTCCCATCTGTCACATACCACTTCACCATACGGTCTGCTGTCACGATGGGCTGACAGTCGGACAGACGCATATCCGTGGCAATGATTTCGGAAATCTGATTTCCGTCACCGTCAATGACGGTCATCCTGGTGCAGATATCCTGTGTTTTCTCATTGTACTCTTCCCAGAGAAGTAAAAACTGGAGATCATTGATCCTTACCAGCTGCGGTGTCCGCGGTGTGATGCTGTCTGCTTCTGTATAATCCGTCAGCCAGATAGTCTTCCTTTTTGTGAGATCCTTCTTTGTGATACTCAGGAAGATGTTTCTCTGTCCGTAAGCAGAATAAGTCGCTTTATCGGTCTGATCCACCGAATTTCCGGCTATCAGACAGTTATCTGCTGAAAGCTCGAAACCGCCTACAGATACTCCTGTTGCATTGTCGCCGTACATTCCGCCGATTACAACCGGAAGCGTATAGAGAACCTTTGTGATCTTTCCGTTCACTTCCGCACGGGTCAGAGCCACGGCTCTCGGACCCGCATCCCCGTGATCGACACGATACACATACGTTCCATCTGTCCTGATAAACTGATTGAAGGAATGGCTCACATAACCGGCCTGAGAAATATTCAGCACCTGATAAAAAGAGTCAAGTTCTGTCATATTTTCCTCATCCACCACAAAAGTCATATTTGCCTGATGGTTAAGTCCATCCTCAGACATATACATCTCGTGGCAGGTGTGGATGTAGAGCTTTCCTGCTGTTTCTGTCATGCGCAGCGAGCCGGCCTCGAAAGGAATATAGGTATTTGCCCCATAGACAGAGTATGTCCCCAGCTCTTCCCAGTTCTTTGAATACTTTATGACACGCATGATCTCGCATTTATTGTTTTCCTGCCTGTTTTCCTGACCGAATACCAGGAAATTATAGTCCTCTCCTGCAAAGAATCCTCCAAACAGCGGAAGTGCAGACTTCACGGTCCGGCTGTTCTGACATATGCCGTCCGAGGAACAGGTCTCGATCACGACTCCGGTGCCTTCGATGTATTCCACTCTCTCCAGAAGCTGATCATCCCTTTCAGCCAGATACGAATTCATGGGACTGCTCCATACCTGATAGTAATTCCGGGAACGGTTATTACTGATCGTGCCCTGCACAGTAAGAATGCCTCCCTCCTGCTTAGCACCCTCTCCCGGTTTTACTGTAACGGTAAAGCTGGCTGCCAGACTCTTATCCTTATTGGATACGGTGATTTCTGCCGTTCCCGGTTTCCATGCCGCCAGATTCCCGTTTCCGGAAACGGATACCACCGACTGGTCACTGCTGCTCCATTCATAGTAAGCAGTATATGGCTTTCCAATGCTGACCTCCAGTTGCTGAGAATCTCCCACCTGCATGGTGCTTTCTCCGCTGAGCCGGATCTCCTGCGGATCACTCCAGTCGATCGTTTCTGTGTAATATCTGTCCCCTTCCTTCTCGATCAAAACCAGCATGTCCTCCATCCAGAACATATCGAATACCGGATGTGCTGTGCCATACTGTGCCGTGCACCGGCCTGTTTCGATATCGTATTCTTTCAGCTGGCATCCATTCTCATAAAGGATCAGACTGTCGTGTCCCTCATGATAAACCGTCCTTACACCCACACTGGAGGTATCGGAATAGCTGCTTCCCTGATCATTTTCCACCGGAGCACGCAGGAAGCTTGCAGAAATATGAATTGGATCTGCCCAGGAATCCATGACTCTCACCTCACCGTGGATGACGCTGACAGCCGTCAGATAACGGTTTCCAAGCAATGCGGCATTGTTCTGATGCTTTTTATTTACATCCTGGCACAGGAAATACAGGTTATCCATCGTCCGTGTAATCATACCACTCTCTGTGAAGGAGTAAGACACATCCACATGTCGAATGACATTATCTGTAACCCTTCCCATACGCAGTGCCATTCCCGGATGAGAGTATCCCCAGGAATAAAAGTCATAATATACCTCAATATAAAAATTTCCATTTGTACTGTCAAATCCGCTGAAGCGATATACCTCTGTTCCTGACGACATCCGGGAAAGAAGGGTTCCATCCGGTGTGTACAGGAAAATCCTGTGATCCCACCTTCGATTACTGTCATTTGCCGCCACATAAATGCGGCCGGAAGCGTCTGCTCCCACGGCAGTTGCCGTATATCCCGGTATCTGGAAGGTCAGCTCTGTCTGACCTTTGATCAGATCATATACCATACACTGCTGATTATATACGACATACAGCTTCTCACCGGTACTGTAGGCATTGGTGCATCCCGGAAAAGTATGCACAGGCACACTCTGTTTCGACGCCAGAGAATAAAACACAAGGCGGTTTCCACTCAGAAAATAGATGCCGTTTCTCTGCGGACTGGGAATCTGCATGGTTTCGGTATTGATGGAAGTATAGGAAAGTACCTCTGCTGGAAGCTCTGACACCTCCACATCCGGAAACACATAATCCTCGCCGGTGATCGTAAAGCTTTTCTCTGCCCGGTACTGCCCGTCTCTGCTGCTCACAGAGATCGTTACCTCTCCGGGACGGTATGCCAGCAGCATTCCGTCTTCATTTACTCCTGCGATCGCCGGCCGGCTGCTGCTCCATACGAAATCCACTGCAAGCTCAGGATCCAGCTTCGCTCTCAGCTGCAGGCTGTCCCCCACTGCGGCTGTTTCTTTCTCCGCCTCCAGTCCCAGCACCTGTACACCCGTCAGGCTGTCCCTGTCGACCCAGGTCTTCTTCTCAGGAGAAGTGAAATTCTGCATCACGTTCTGCCAGCCCTGATTCGAAAATGAACAGTAGATCGCGATCCCTTCTGTGTTCAGCGATCTTTGATAGATTATCTCCGGAGCTGCTCCTGAAAATACCAGGCTTTTCAGAGAGAGACATCCGTCAAACGCATAGTTACCAATATAACTAACAGATTCCGGAACATAGATGCCTTTCAGATGTCGGTTCTCCCGGGCGGCATATTCGCTGATTCTCTTAACGGTACCCGGAATCCGGAGAATTTCCTGTGGAAGGCTATCCGGAACAGCCAGCAGCTCTGTTTTCTGTTTATCGTAAAGGATCCCGTCTTCCGCACTGTAGGTTTCATTTTCCTCTGCAACAGAGACAGACTGAATACTTCTGCAGCCCCGGAGTATATCTCTCCCGATCCTTGAAACCTTTTCCTGCAGTGTCAGTGTCTCCAGCGCTACACAATTCTCAAAAGCATAATCTCCTATGGACGTAAGACTGTGCGGCAGCACTGTTGTTTTTACATTTCCAAGCCCGTAAAATGCCTCATTTCCGAGCGATGTCACTCCTTCTGCCACTGTCACTGAAGTAATCAGCTTCCGGTATGCAAAAAACGGGGAAAGGCCTGAGCCGTACGAAGAATAATCCTTCATCTCTCCACTTCCTGTGATCGACAGTTCTCCTGTCCCGGGATTCACATTCCAGGCCAATCCGTCACCACAGGTACCGGAAAGTGTATCCAGGGAGAGGAACTCTGCCTGACCGGCCCCGTTTTCTGCATAAGCCTGTGCCGCAGAACCTTCATGGCCTGCCAGTGTCACAGACATCGAAAGATAGGTACCGCTGCTTCCGTTTCCACAGTAATATCCAAAGGCTCTCTCTCCGATCTCTGTCACACTGTCCGGAATCTCTACATACTCCAGGGCGACGCACCCCAGAAACGCATTCGTTCCAATGGAAGTGACACCATCCGGAATCGTAACCTTCTCCAGAGAAGCACAGAAAAGGAATGCTTCGTCTGAAATAGAAACGGTTCCGGCCGGGATCTCACATTCTTCTACATTCTTGTCCCCGCAATACGCATATGCCACTCTTCCAAGCATCACAAGACCATCCTTCTGATCTGCCAGAAAAGCAGTACCCGCAAAAGCATTTCCGCCAATGAAGGTTACTCCTGACGGGACAGTCACCTTCTTCAGTGACGTACAATCTTCAAATGCTGAATTTCCAATGGTGCGCAGACTGTCCGGAAGCCTTACCTCTGTGATCTCCTCATGCTCCTTAAACACAGAATCTGCAATACTGGTCACTCCGGACGGAACATCCACGACAGGAGTATCCCCGTGATACAGATACAAAAGACCATTTCCCAGCACTACAAATGCCTGGTCAGAAAGACTTTCCTCATAGGCTGTATTCGTAAATACATCTGCCCCGACAAAGTTCACGCTGCCGGGTATGGTTACGTCGATCAGCTGACTGCAGTTTGCAAACGCAAACTCTTCGATCCTTTCCAGACCGTCCGGCAGCACTACCTTTGTCAGTCCACATCTGGAAAAAGCACTTTCACCGATCTTGCGGACACCTGACGGGATCGTCACATCCGAAAGCTGTGTACACCCCTGGAAAAGACTGGTGGATATCTCCGTCAGCCCCGCAGGCAGCTTCGCCTTTTTCATGACTTTACACTGGGTAAAGGCACTTTCACCGATCTCTGTCACACTGTCAGGAATCACGATCTCCGTAAGTGCCCAGTCATCAAAAAAGGCGTTCGCACCAATTGTCTGCAATCCATCCGGCAGACTGATCTTTTCCAGGGCATAGCAGTGCATCAGTGCATAGTCCCCGATCGATGTGACACCTGACGGAATTACCATTTCCTTTAATTTCTTACAGCTTTCAAAGGTCCAGTCTTCCACTGTGGTGATTCCCGCAGGAAGCTGTATCTTCTCCAGGGCATAACAGCAGGCAAAGGCAGCATCTCCAATGGATGTCACCTTCGAGGGTATCGAAAAATTTTTCAATCCCTCACATGACTGGAAGGCGCTGCTTCCGATGCGTATCACGCTCTCCGGAAGGCTTACGCTCTCCAGATTTGTACAGCCCCTGAAAGCAGAATCTCCCACCGATGTTATGCCATTCCCGATCACCACTGACGTAATCTGTTTTCTGTACGGATTAAGCTCATCGGAAGATGACCCGTAAATCGCCGGCATATCACCTGAACCGCTGAAGGTGATCACTCCTGATGACAGATCGAGCGACCAGGTGATCTTCTCTCCATATCCCCCGGTCACTGTTCCGGTCTCACCCGCCCTTGCCTCTCTTACCGTCCCTTGCGTTTCTTCCCTTTCTGTCTCTGTTTCCTGTGTCCTTTCATCCACAAGATTCCACTCTGACTGCCCGTCCGTGGCTCCTCCATTTACCTGTATCCCGCCCGCTGCAGATGCCACCGGCCTCTCATCTGCAAAGCTCACCATACACGGCAATAGCGTCAGTGCCGCGATCAGTGCTGCTGCCATGATTCTTCGTTTCATACAATGTTCTCCTTCGTATCTTTTCGTTCTCTCCCATGTACTCGCTTTTAGAAGCACGCCATGCTCTGCATGACATGCTTTTTCTAAATATCTCACAGTGATCTATTCTTCTCTCACCCATGCCAGATAGTCCGCAATCGTTTTTTCATACCCGTTCGTACCCGGCTCATAGAATTTCACATCTCCCAGTTCTTCCGGCAGATATCTCTGCTTCGAAAAATGCTTTGGAAAATCATGGGCATACTCATATCCGATCCCGTGTCCCAGCTTCGCCGCTCCATGATAATGGGAATCCTGCAGATGGGACGGAACGGTTGCTTTCCGGCTCTTCACGGACTCCGTCGCGGCAAAAATGGCATTTGTACAGGAGTTGCTCTTTGGTGCACATGCTACATAGATGGCTGCCTGTGCCAGAATCAGCTGTGACTCCGGCATTCCTACCCGTTCCACCGCCTGTGCAGCCGCCACGGCCACCTGAAGAGCCTGAGGATCTGCATTCCCCACATCCTCGGAGGCACAGATCATAATTCTCCTGGCAATAAAGGTCACACTCTCTCCCGCATAAAGCATGCGTGCCAGATAGTATACCGCCGCATCCGGGTCCGACCCACGCATGCTCTTGATAAACGCAGAGATCGTATCATAATGATTATCTCCTGTCTTATCATAGCGTACCACACGCTTCTGGATACATTCTGAGGCCACATCGAGTGTGATATGTATCTTCCCGTCCGCTCCCCGTTCTGTTGTCAGAACGCCCAGTTCAATGGCATTCAGCGCTGCCCTGGCATCACCGCCTGCCATATCCGCCAGGAATTCCCTTGCATCCTCATCGATGACAGCATCATAGGCTCCCATGCCCCGCTCTTTATCATAGACAGCCCGATTGATCAGAACTCTGATATCCTCCTTATCCAGCGGCTTCAGTTCAAAGACAACCGAACGGGAAAGCAGAGCGCCATTTACTTCAAAGTATGGATTTTCCGTAGTCGCACCGATCAGGATCAGAGTCCCGTCTTCCACAAAGGGAAGCAGATAGTCCTGCTGCCCCTTATTGAAGCGATGGATCTCATCAACAAAAAGAATGGTCCGTTTTCCGTACATTCCCAGATGATTCTTTGCCGCCTTTACCACCTCTTCCATATCCTTCTTTCCGGCTACGGTGGCATTGATCTGTGTAAATTCAGCACTGGTCGTGTTGGCGATCACCTTCGCCAGCGTCGTTTTCCCGGTTCCGGGCGGTCCGTAAAAGATCACAGAGCTTATCTTGTCCGCCCGGATCGCCCGGTAGAGCATCTTATCCTTCCCGATAATATGCTGCTGCCCTACCACTTCATCCAGTGTCCTGGGACGAAGGCGCGATGCCAGCGGCGCCTCCTTCTCCATCGCACTGTTTCTCATATAGTCAAATAAATCCATTTCTCTCCTCCGTTTATTCCAGGATCAGCTTATCTACCGTCACAAACTCATACCCCTGCTCCTTCAGGGCATCCACGATCCGGAATGCCGCCTCCACAGATGAGTCATAAAAATCATGCAGAAGAATGATTCCATCCTCCTTCGCCTCATCCAGAACCTTCTGAACCACCCGTTCTGTATTCTTCGTTGTCCAGTCCAGCGGATCGATCGTCCAGAGCACCGGAAACATCTGAAACCCGCACTCCAGATTCTTATCCCACGCTCCAAAAGGCGGACGGACAAACTCCGTTTGTTTTCCGGTAATTTCGTTGATCCGTTCACTTGTTCTGACAATCTGGTCACACGCTTTCTCCGGAGGCAGACCGGTAATCTTTACATGGTCATAGGTATGATTTCCGATCAGATGCCCCTCCGCATCCATGCGCTCGATGATCTCCTCATGTCCCTCAATATTTTTTCCCACCACAAAAAAAGTTGCTTTCACCTGTCTATCTCTCAACCCGTCCAAAAGCTTTGGCGTATACACAGGATGAGGCCCGTCATCGAAGGTCAGCGCAATCTTCGGCCGGATCTCTTCAGATGTCCTCTCAGAGGCTCTGCCATACAGCAGATGCCCGCAGCCCGCGATCACAATCACCGCGATCACAATCAGAATTCCTTTTCCCTTCACCAGATACCACCTGCTACCATATTACTTTATCTATACGTGGCTGTGCTGCTTTCTATACCAGCAAAATACCTGCAAAAACACCTAGTATGATCCACCCTAAATACCGTACTGTTTCGGTGAGGATGCTTTTTCGAGAGTGCAGTTGTAAAAACGCAGGCGTAGCGGGCTACGCTGAGGCTTTTACAACTGTGCTATCGGGAAAGCAGACCAGCGAAACATAGTGTTATTTAGGGTGAATCATACTAGAACCGGCTAACGCGGAAAAGTAAATACCTGCTCGCAGCAAGTACGCCGGGACATACTTGAATATAGGGATAGTATAGCACAATCCCCTTCTTTTTCAATGTTTATGATTTCTTTATTTGCTTTTTCATCATCCACCCTTTATAATACAGTATATGGGCAGTATATCCTGACCTGATAAAATGTGATCCTTTTTGCACGGAATGTTTTCAGGATCATCATACACTATGAGAAAGGGAAAACAGTTGCTGGTCATGAAGCAAACAGTAACAGGAATATCAATGGGTACAAGTTATGATGGATCGAATTTTTAATATGGACAATAAATTCTTTACTTTTATGGGAAAGCTGGCTGATCTGATTCTGCTGAATCTCCTTTTTATCATCTGCTGTATTCCCATCGTCACCATTGGCGCATCTATTACCGCCATGTATTATGTAACACTGAAAATGGTGCGAAACGAGGAATCCTATCTCTTTCGCAGCTTCTTTAAATCTTTTAAACAGAATCTGAAACAGAGCACGGTGATCTGGCTGATCCTTCTGGCAGTGAGTATTGTTCTCTGGATGGATTTCCGTATCATGGGGCAGGCAGGGGACACCGGAATCCTGAGAATTGTTTCCATAGGATTATACTTTATCCTCCTGATCGACGGGATGATATTTGCTTACATATTTCCGCTGCTCTCAAAATTTGACAATACCATAAAGAACACCTTTAAAAACTCCCTCTTGATGGCCATCCGTCATTTTCCATATACTGTGCTGATCCTGGCTGTGACCTTTATCCCCATGTTTCTGACACTCAACTATGGACTGGTCATGCTGTTTGGTGCTCTTGTCTGGCTGTTCCTGGGATTTTCATTGACAGCATTCATAAATTCCACCATGTTTGTCCGGATTTATGATCAATATATTCCAAAAGAAGAGGAAAATGAATGGGAACTGGACGAAGAAGCCACAGATTCTGAGATACAATGATCCCTGGTATAATCTGCAAAGGCACTCAGTGTAAACTGAGTGCCTTTATTACTTCGGATATTCTGTTTCACAGAAAATCCTGAGTGATTTTATTTCCGCTCTGAATGGTTCGTACTCATTACTGAAAAAGATTCCGGAAGAATCCGACAATCGCGTCAACGATCCTGGTCAGAAAATTTCCAACACTTTCTTTATCAAACTGGAAATCCAGGTGATCCAGCTTCTCGTAAAGATCCTGCGCCTGCTGCTTGATGGCATCTACATTCAGATCCAGTCCTTCAATCTTATCCATAAGGCCTACGATCTTTTCCCTGTCCTCATCGGTAAGCTGCACCTCCAGCTCCTCAACCGCCTGATCCACCAGACGTGCGATATCCTCCCTGCTGCTGATCTCTCCCTGTGCAACCTCCTGCTTTACCAGTGCGATCAGCTCTTCCACCTTATCGGCGTCCCCGACACTTTCTACGATCTCTCCTGTGATCACCAGCTCGTTATTGGCCGCATCCAGGCTTTCCTCCGATACCTCTTCACCGGTCATGGTCTCATAAGCCTTGATCGCTCCCACCAGAGCAGCTGTTCCCGATATGGAAAAAGGTCCTGCCACGGTAATATCCGCATCCTCCACGCCCGCTGTGATCAGCGCATTCCGGTACATTCCCGGCGTACAGTAGGAAATATTACTCGTATTTACATTGATACCGTTTCCTGTCTCTTTTCCCACTACCATAACAGAAGAAAGCGCCCTGCTCCCGATGACACTGGCTTCCAGGTAGGAATCCAGATATTTATGTTCATCTGCATTCGTTACCGTAATCACATCATATCCCTTCAGATCTTCCTCCGTCACTCCCAGAAGACCCAGCACCTTTTCTCTCTCAGAGGGATTCAGATCCGCTCCCAGTGCTACATAGGGCTTATCCAGCACGGCATCCACTCTGTCTGCCAGCGCTGTCATACCCGATGTCAGAAACAGGCTGCCCGCCAGTACTGCTGTCAAAATCCGTGTTTTCCTCATCTTCTCCTCCTTTGCTCATCCTTTGCATGCTTCCAGACATTCCTCGATCCAGGTACTGATGTCTGTATACACCTTTTCTCTGTCTGTCTCATTTAAGATCTCATGCCTGTCGCCCGGATAAAGCCTGCATTTGACATTTCTCATATCCAGTTTCTTAAACTGATTGTATACCTTCATCACACCTTTGCCGCAGCTTCCTACCGGGTCATCGCCTCCGGCCACAAAAAGCACCGGCAGCTTCTTCGGCATTCTGGACAGATAGTTCTCATTTGTGAGTTTGTACATTCCCAGAAACATATTATAATATGCATTCAGAGTAAAACAAAATCCGCTCCTCTCATCTGCCAGATAGGCATCTACGATCTTCTCATCCTTGGTAAGCCAGTCCTTTTCTGTGCGTGGTTTCCGGATCCCCCGGTTATATCCTCCAAATGCCATCCGGTCGATCAGCCTGCTGCGGTAACGCCATCCCTTCACCTTTGCCATTCCCTTACAGAGTGCCATTCCAAGCTTCAAAGTTCCCGGTGCCTGCCAGCCGGTCCCCATAATGACTGCTCCGGCCAGTCCTTTTCCATAACAGCAGAGATACTGCCTTGCCAGGAAGGACCCCATACTGTGCCCCAACAGAAAGTATGGCACCTTCGGATAATCCTCCTGTATCATTTTCCTCAGCCGGTGCAGATCACGCACCAGCACACAGTTTCCGTTTTCCTTTGCAAAATAACCATAATCCTCTTTCGAACGTATGGATTCTCCATGGCCCAGATGGTCATTTCCCACCACCATAATGCCTCTTTCTGCCAGATAAACGGCGAAATCTTCATATCGTTCCACAAATTCCACCATTCCGTGTGAAATCTGTAAAATCGCCCTGATCTCCCCGTCCGGCACCCATTTTACTCCATGAATCAGCGTAATATGATCATTCGATAAAAACTGAATATGCTGCTTGATTATCATAATATATCACCCCTTATTACCAATGGCCTCTCCCATCATAAATGTAACTGTTCCGTAACTCCACAGCTGCACAGAACCGGCACACTCCCTCGTAATCCGTACCGGTTTGATGATACTATAACACATTTTGCCGTGAAAACACCTTAAGATTCTGTGAAAATCTTCTGAATATGAAAGAACAAAGTGGGCAAGCCCGCCTCAGCTCCCCACCCCCTCACTCATGAGGGGCCTGCACACTTTGTGCGCCGGGCGTGATTAGCTAAAAATACCCGGCATTCCTGCCGGGTATTTTTTATAAATTCGTATATCCCATTAATGATCTGTCTACAGCCTTCGCTGCCTCCCGTCCTTCCCGGATGGCCCATACGACGAGGGACTGTCCTCTGTGCATGTCGCCTGCGGTAAAGACATTCGGTACGGAGGTCTGATACTGACCGGGCTCGGTCTTTACGTTTGTCCTGCCGTCTACTTCCACCTTGAACGCATCCGTCACGTATTTCTGGGAGCCCAGGAATCCTGCAGCGATGAGCACAAGATCCACATCTACCACATATTCGCTCCCCTCTACCGGAACCATCATCATGCGTCCTGTCTTTTCATCCTTCTTTCCCTGAAGCTTCACAAGCTTCGCCTGACACACCTCACCCTTTTTATTCTTGATAAATTCGGTGACGGTGGTCTGGTAGACTCTGGGATCATGACCAAACACAGCGATGGCCTCCTCCTGGCCGTAATCTGTCTTGCAGACTCTCGGCCACTCCGGCCACGGGTTGTTCGGTGTGCGGGTATCCGGTGCCTTCGGCATCATTTCCAGCTGGAGCACAGAAGCCGCGCCCAGACGGATGGATGTTCCCACACAGTCATTTCCGGTGTCACCGCCTCCGATGACCATGACCTTCTTTCCCTTTGCCGGGATAAACTGATTGTCTGCAAAATTACTGTCCAGAAGGCTTTTGGTGGTGGCTGTCAGGAAATCTACCGCAAAGTAGATTCCGGAAGCCTCCCGCCCCGGGACCTTGATATCTCTTGGATTGGAAGCGCCGCATGCCAGCACCACCCGGTCATAGTCCTTCAGAAGCTGCGCAGCCTTAATGTCCTCGCCCACATTGGCATTGGTGACAAACTCAATGCCCTCTGCCTCCATAATGGCGATCCTCCGGTCGATGACTTCTTTTTCCAGCTTCATGTTCGGAATTCCGTAGCGGAGCAGGCCTCCGATGCGGTCTCTTCTCTCAAATACCGTTACCTTGTGTCCTCTGGA
Organism: uncultured Blautia sp.; assembly: GCA_900539525.1. Lineage (GTDB taxonomy): Bacteria > Bacillota > Clostridia > Lachnospirales > Lachnospiraceae > Hominisplanchenecus_A. The sequence goes on along the minus strand of UQCM01000012.1, from coordinate 50,579 downwards.
GTTCAGCTGCATCGCCGCAGCCAGTCCGGAAGGCCCGCTGCCGACGACAGCCACCTTCTTTCCGGTACGCACCTTCGGAGGATGCGGCACCACCAGTCCTTTTTCAAAAGCATTTTCGATGATCGCATGCTCATTCTCCTTCGTAGAAACAGGAGCACCATTTAAGTTACAGGTGCATGCCGCCTCACACAGTGCAGGACATACCCTGGAGGTGAACTCCGGGAAGCAATTGGTTTTCATCAGTCTCTTGTATGCAATCTCCCATTTTCCGTTGTATACCAGGTCATTCCACTCCGGCACCAGATTATTCAGCGGACATCCGGAGGCCATGCCTCCGATCATCTGTCCGAACTGACAGAACGGTACACCGCAGGCCATACATCTGGCGCCCTGGAGCCTCTGCTTTTCCAGAGACAGGGGGACATGGAATTCTTTAAAGTTCTGGATTCTTTTCTTTGGCGGGATGGTCTCGCTGTTCTGTCTCTCGTAATCTAAAAATCCTGTTGGTTTTCCCATCTTTCTGCCCTCCTATCCTCTCTTATTTGCGTAAAATGCTTCAATCTGTGCCTGTTCGCTGCTTAAGCCCTTCTCTTCCATCTGGACAATGGCCATAAGCATGCGGTTGTAATCATGAGGAATGATCTTCTTGAATTTCGGCAGATACTCTCCGAAGTTTTCAAGGATCTCCTTTCCTTTGGCAGAATTGGTATATGCCACATGATCCTTGATCATCTCTTTTAACTCCAGCACATCGTATTTATTCGTCAGCTTATCGATGGAAACCATCTGTTTATTTACTTTCGTGTACAGGTCATTGTCCTCGTCCAGCACATAGGCGATTCCACCACTCATGCCTGCGGCAAAGTTCTTGCCTGTTTTTCCAAGGACAACGGCACGTCCGCCGGTCATGTACTCACATCCGTGGTCGCCCACGCCTTCAACTACCGCAATGGCACCGGAATTTCTGACACAGAAACGTTCACCGGCCACACCGTTGATGTATGCCTTACCGCTGGTCGCTCCGTAGAGAGCCACGTTTCCGACAATGATATTTTCATCCTCTTTATACTTGATTCCCTTCGGCGGGTATACGATCAGCTTTCCTCCGGAAAGACCCTTTCCAAAGTAATCATTGCTGTCACCCACCAGCTCCAGGGTCAGTCCCTTCGGAATAAAGGCTCCGAAGCTCTGTCCTCCTGCACCGTTACATTTTACGGTATAGGTATCCTCTTCCAGTGTGTCCCCGTACATCCTGGTGATTTCCGAACCGAAGATCGTACCAAACGCCCGGTCTGTATTTTTTACATCCACTTCAATGCTTCTCTTCTGTTTCTTCTCCAGAGCACCTCTTAGCTTCTTCATCAGAATACGCTCATCGGCTGTCTTCTCCAGCTGGAAGTCATAGACCTGTGCCGGGTCAAAGGTTACCTTATTCTCCAGTGCAGAATAAGGATTGTTCAGGATCGCGCTTAAATCCACGCGGTTTCCGTGCAATGTCTCTATATGATCCTTTCTCTTCAGCAGATCGGTACGTCCCACCAGCTCGTCCACAGTACGGACGCCAAGACGTGCCATGTATTCCCTTAATTCCTCTGCGATGAAACGCATGAAATTGATGACATATTCCGGTTTGCCGCGGAAGCGTTTGCGAAGCTCCGGGTTCTGGGTAGCCACACCTACCGGACAGGTATCCAGGTTGCAGACTCTCATCATCACACAGCCCATGGTTACCAGCGGAGCTGTGGCAAAGCCGAATTCTTCTGCACCCAGCATGGCTGCGATCGCCACATCCCGTCCGCTCATAAGCTTACCGTCTGTCTCGATACGTACTTTATTTCTCAGCCCGTTCATGATCAGCGTCTGATGGGTCTCTGCCAGTCCCAACTCCCAGGGAAGTCCGGCATTGTGGATGGAGCTTCTCGGTGCCGCACCCGTACCTCCGTCATATCCGGAGATCAGGATGACCTGTGCTCCCGCTTTGGCCACACCTGCCGCTACGGTTCCTACGCCTGCCTCGGATACCAGCTTTACAGAAATCCGGGCATTCTTATTGGAATTCTTCAGATCGTAGATCAGCTGTGCCAGATCCTCGATGGAGTAAATATCATGGTGAGGCGGCGGAGAGATCAGACCTACTCCCGGTGTGGAATGTCTCGTCTTGGCGATCCACGGATATACTTTTCCTGACGGCAGATGTCCTCCCTCTCCGGGTTTTGCTCCCTGTGCCATCTTGATCTGGATTTCCTGTGCGCTGACCAGATATCTGGAGGTCACACCGAAACGTCCCGATGCCACCTGCTTGATGGCCGAACACCGGTTCAGTCCGTCTGCGCCCGGTGTCAGACGCTCCAGGCTCTCACCGCCCTCGCCGCTGTTTGATTTTCCATGCAGCTTATTCATGGCAATTGCCAGTGTCTCGTGAGCCTCCTGGGAAATGGAACCGTAGGACATGGCTCCCGTCTTGAATCTTGTGACAATGGAATCTACACTTTCCACCTCTTCCAGCGGAACACCCTCTTTCAGATAATTGAAGTCCATCAGGCTTCTTAAATAGCCGGACGTTTCCTTATCCACCATCTTTGTGTATTCCTTAAACATCTGATAGTCGCCGCGCCAGGTGGACTGCTGCAGCATATGGATGGTCTGGGGATTGTATCTGTGCGCTTCCCCTGCGCTTCTCATTTTGTGGCGTCCTACACTGTCCAGCGTCAGATCCATGTTCAGCCCCAGAGGATCAAAAGCCTCCGTATGGAGCGCATCTGCCTCTTTTGCGATATCATCCAGTGTGATGCCTCCCACCCGGCTGACGGTATTCGTGAAGTATTTATCGATCACACTCTTATCGATACCGATCGCCTCAAAGATCTGGGAGCCCTGATAAGACTGAATGGTGGAAATACCCATCTTGGAAGCGATCTTTACAATTCCGTGAAGCACGGCTGAATTGTAATCATCGACTGCCGCATAGTAATCCTTATCCAGCATGCCGCAGTTCACCTGCTGCCGTATGGTCTCAAGCGCCAGATACGGATTGATGGCACAGGCACCATAGCCCAGCAGAGTCGCAAAATGATGTACTTCTCTCGGCTCTCCGGATTCCAGGACAATGGCAAGAGAGGTTCTCTTTTTGGTCTTGACCAGATGCTGATGTACGGCAGAGACAGCCAGCAGGGAAGGAATCGGCACATGATTCTCATCCACACCCCGGTCTGTCAGGATCAGGATGTTGGCACCGTCCCTGTGCACTCTGTCCACTTCCACAAACAGGTGCTCGATGGCCCTCTCAAGCTTTGTATTCTTATAGTAGGTGATCGGCACTTCCACAACCTTGAAACCGTCTACCTTCATATTTTTAATCTTCAGCATATCCGTATTTGTCAGGATCGGATGCTCGATCTTGAGCACCTGGCAGTTGACCGGCTGCTCATTGAGCAGGTTCCCATCTTTTCCTACATAGACGGTCGTAGAGGTAACAACTTCCTCACGGATCGCATCGATCGGCGGGTTCGTCACCTGGGCAAACAGCTGTTTAAAGTAATTAAACAGAGGCTGATGTTCATCGGAAAGTACAGCCAGCGGTGTATCGATACCCATGGCGCTGATGCCTTCTGCACCATTCAGTGCCATGTTCCGGATGGATGTCCGGTATTCCTCATATGTATATCCAAAGGCCTTCTGCAGCCTTGCCAGCTCCTCATCCGTGTACTCCTGTACCCGGATATTTGGAATCTTCAGATCCGAAAGCTTTACAAGATAGCGGTCCAGCCACTCGCCGTACGGCTGGCTGACGGCATATTTTTCTTTCAATTCGTCATCATCGATCACACGTCCCTGCACCGTATCCACCAGCAGCATCTTGCCCGGATGCAGCCTTTCCTTCTGGGCAATCTTCCGTGGATCAATATCCAGTACGCCTACCTCCGAAGACAGGATCAGATAACCGTCATCTGTAATATAATACCTGGATGGTCTCAGACCGTTCCGGTCGAGCACGGCACCGATCAGATCTCCGTCACTGAAGACGATGGAGGCAGGTCCGTCCCAGGGCTCCATCATAGTTGCATAATACTGATAGAAATCCTTCTTTTCCTGATTCATCGTATCATTGTTTGCCCATGGCTCCGGAATGGTGATCATCACGGCCAGAGGCAGATCCATGCCGCTCATCATCAGGAACTCCAGCGTATTATCCAGCATAGCGGAATCGGAGCCTGCGGCATTGACTACCGGAAGCACCTTATGGAGCTCACGGTTGAAATATTCACTGGACATGGTCTCCTCACGTGCCAGCATCTTGTCCGCATTTCCGCGGATGGTGTTGATCTCACCGTTATGTACGATCAGCCGGTTCGGATGCGCTCTCTCCCAGCTCGGATTTGTATTGGTACTGAATCTGGAGTGGACGGTGGCGATTGCTGACTCATAATCCGGACTCTGCAGATCCTTAAAGAAGGTACGCAGCTGTCCTACCAGGAACATTCCCTTGTATACGATGGTACGGCTGGAAAGGGATGCCACATAGGTATCCTCCACACTCTGCTCAAAGACACGTCGTACCACATAAAGCTTCCTGTCAAAATCCAGCCCTGCTGCCACGTCCTTCGGTTTCTTTACAAATCCCTGCATGATGCACGGCATTTTTTCCAGGGCTTTGTGACCCAGTACGGACGGTACGGTAGGAACCTCTCTCCATCCCAGGAAATCCAGTCCCTCCTTCTCCACAATGATCTCAAACATCTTCTTTGCCTGATTGCGCTTCAGCTCATCCTGTGGAAAGAAGAACATACCGATTCCATATTCTCTCTCTGAACCTAAAAAGATGCCGAGGGTCTTACAGGTTTTCGAAAAGAACTTGTGTGAAATCTGTAACAGAATTCCTACACCGTCACCTGTTTTCCCTTCGGCATCTTTGCCAGCTCTATGTTCAAGATTTTCTACGATTCGCAGTGCGTTTTCAACGGTTGCGTGGGTTTTGATTCCCCTGATGTTGACCACTGCACCAATACCACAGTTATCGTGCTCAAATTCCGGGCGATATAATCCGGGGGTCTGAGCCTGCGGCGCTCTGTCTTTCATATCCATACGCCCAACCCTTTCTCTTTTTTGTTGTAATTGTTTTTCCACAACAGACAGCTGTGTTTGTGTGTTACTATACACCCATTTTTCCCGGATGTAAAGAGAAACTTTTTGGATAGTTGTCTGTTTATTTGATAATTTATTATTATCTTTTATGTTTTCAGATATTTATGTCTGCTTAATCTTTGAGTCATGCAATGAGTTGCCTGACGCATGAGCATTACGTCAATTTTACATGCAAGCATGAAAATCATGACCTTTTGCCCCCAACATCATCTGAAAAAGGCATATAAAAATACCAGAATCCAGAGTTCTATCTGTTGTTCAGTATGAAACAGCACATAAAAGATTCATTTGTCGGGCAACTCATATTATGGATATGATCACTGTACTCAGGTTCACTGCCATATGAAAAATGACCGGCACTGCCAGGGAATCCCACTTCTCATAGGCCAGGAGCATGACCAGACCCATGGGGAAGGCAAAGAGAATCTGCACCATGTTTCCGTGATACAGGGCAAAGACTGCCGCCCCCAGAAGGACTGCCGCCCATACGGGAATGTATTTTTTCAGCCTTCTGTAAAACAGCCCTCTGAACAAAAATTCCTCCATAACGGGGACAAGAATGCCCAGTCCCAGAATCTGGGCGGCGATATCACTGGCGAGCAGTCCTTCCTGGGCGGCATTTGAAAAATGCTCCGTCACTGCAAAATGATTCAGCACAACCGTAAGCAAAATGTTCAGTACAACACCGCTTACCGCCACAAAAGGATATACCCACCATGGAATCTGATTCTTCTGTTCCGGTGCCTCCCTTCTGTCCTTCCGGTACATCCACACAAGTCCCGGAAGTGTCACGACCGCTGTCACTGTTGTAAGAGATGCCGCATCCAGCCTGTTGCCAGACAAAAACACCATGATATTGGACAAAATCATATAGAAAAAAACGGGTGACAGAACATCCCATATTCCGTAAATCATAAACATTCCTCTTTCTCTTAGATGTCTGATATTTGACACATTAAGTTTCCTGTTCTATACTCAAAGAGTAATCATGTAATTTCTCAAAACTTTTTTATCCCTGAAAGGATTTCACAATGCATGAATTGAAAAATAAAAAAACCGTCCTTCTCACCACAGGCATTCTCCTGTTGCTCTGTCTATCGGCCGGTGCACTGCTCTGGCAGCATTTTCATGCCGTTCCCGGTACGGTTGCCCTGATCTATCAGGACGGTGAACTGATCCGGCAGATCGATCTTTCCCATATATCGGAGCCTTACAGCTTCACGATCGAATCAGCAGGCGGCGGATACAATACAATCTACGTAGAACCCGGAAGGATCGGTGTCTCAGATGCCGACTGCCCGGACAAGATCTGCCAGAAGATGGGGATGATTTCCGACAGCTCACACCCCATCAGCTGCCTTCCCCACAGGCTTCTGATCAAAATCTCAGGCGGCAGCAGCGATCTGGATGCCATCGCCGGTTAGAACAGCAGATCCTCTCATTCATGAGGAGCACGCCCATGATCAGATCAACTACACAGGAAAAGAAACCGGAGGTATCCATGAACATTAAACGAATGACTATTCTGGCTATGTATACGACCATAGCCCTTACGATCTTTATCGTTGAATCTCTGCTCCCCGGGCTGGCTCCCGTACCGGGCATCAAGCTGGGGCTTGCAAATATCGTCACACTCTGGCTTCTTAACTATGCCACACCCCGGGATGCTCTCACAGTACTGTTGCTTCGCATTACGATTGCCAGTATGGTCGCCGGGCATATGATGTCCTTTGCCTACAGTCTGTGCGGAGGCATTTTCTGTTTTCTTGCCATGGCATTGCTTTTTCGACTTCTCGGCCGAAAATACATCGTATTTATCAGCATCATTGGTGCTCTTTTCCACAATCTGGGGCAGATCGTAATTGCCATGGCCGTTCTGCAGTCTTTAAGCATCCTCGCCTATCTGCCTGCACTGACGGTCAGCGCCATCATCACAGGATCCTTCACAGGACTGTGCGCCTATTTCGCCTCCAAACGTCTGAAAAAAGAGCAGGTCTGGCCTCTGTAGCCTCTGACCCTCTTCCATCTTCCGTTTGCCCATAATCACAGGCCGTATCGTGTGATCCACCAGAAGCTCCGGCAGCGAAAGGTTTCCAAACTCCATCAGATTTCGCAGGAAGGATTTCTCCGATGCCGCCTGCAGAAGCCCTTCCAGTCCTTCCATGATCAGATTTTTTCCGGGTGTCTCATCAAAGCATATCTTTACGTCGTTCTCTCCCCGGAAGAATATTTTTATCTTTCTTCTCGCCGCTTCTTCAAGAAAAGCAATATCCAGCTTCAGAACCGGCACATCCTCCTCATCTCTGGCAAATTCCCCTTTTACCGCTGCAAGATAGGTCTCTCCGTGTACCGTAACCTCAGAGACGGCAGCTGTCCGGAAACCGATCTCAAGCTTTTGCAGCTCATCTCCTTCCCACAGAAGCAGCCAGTTTTTCTGTTCCTCGATCCGAAACCCCACCTGACGGATTCCGTCTGTGAAATTATTGTGGAACACCTGTATGATCAGCGGCAGCACCCCCGCCTGCTGTACCTCAAGTTCATAGTCCTTTCCATTTACGGACTGCATCATACGTTCTGTCATCTTAGTTGTCTGCTGTTTCCGTCCACTCTTCCTGTTCTTCTTCCATCCGCCCCATGTGATCGGCGGTTTCTCCGTTCCTCCCTGAGACAACCGCACCGCTGTCTCGTACAGGTAACGCCGGGCCACAGGATCCGGCGGAAGCTTATCAGCAGGCGTGAATACCTGAAAGAGCGGCTCACCGTCCTCTGATCGTCCGGTCTGCCTCCGGTCAAAATAGTTTCGTACGATATTCAGCAGAATACAGTTCTGAAACAATTCATTGCTGCCCGCATTGAGTACGATTACCATTCGCAGATCGGGATAGACCACCACGTTTTGCCCCAGCATCCCGTTAAAATTAAAGCTGCCCTCTCTTCTGCCCCGCCAGATCTGATATCCGTACCCGTTTTCTCCCATTTCAGGGGGCGTATCTGCCAGCTTCGACACCGATCTTTCCACCCATTCCTGAGGAATGATCTGCTGCCCTTTCCAATTTCCTTTATCCAGATAGAGCTGCCCCAGCTTAGCCGCATCCTCCTGGCACATAAAAAGCCCCCAGCCGCCCTTCGTGATTCCTTTCGGGCAGGTCTCCCAGAAGAAATTGCGGATTCCCAGAGGTTCAAACAGCCTTGGCGTCAGATAGTCAGCCATCGTCTCTCCCGTGATCTCTGTAACGATTGCAGAAAGCATATAGCTGTTCATACTGTTGTATTCAAATTTCGTTCCGGGGGCAAAGCTGACCGGAGCATCCAGAAAGGATTTCACCCAGTCATCACCCGACACGATTCCGATTTCATTAAAAGACACACCGCTGGTCATGGTGAGCAGATGCTCTACTGTGATATTCTTTTCCCTCAGATTTCCTAAAAGACTTCTCTTTGAGAAGATTTTCCCGATCTTATCATCCAGATTCAGCTTTCCTTCTGCAATCAGCAGACCGATGGCCATTCCTGTGATGCTTTTACAAAGAGAATGCTCGATGTGCCATACTCCTGTCTGGTAAGGCGCAAAGCTGTATTCCCCGATCACATAGCCGTTTCTGAGAATCATGATCTGGTGGATATCCGTCTCCTTTTTCTCTGCCACTTCCTGAAGAAAAGCCGCAAGATAGCGGGAGGAAATTCCCTGTTCCTCCGGAGTACACCGGGGAAATGTCTGTTCTTTTGGCTCTTCCCTGTGAAATGCCGGCTTCTGCGGCACAAAAGTCGTACGGCTTAAATGTCCTGTTTTCCCTTTCAGCATATCCAACAACAGCTCATAGGCTGCAAGCTGGGCTTTCATCATAATAAAGCGCCTCCCAGTCCTGAATTTGCCTTTGGTGTGAGGGCTCCCCAAGGCAAATATTTATAAATCTGCATAACTCTGTTTTATTACTGTTCAGAGTCCATTCGCAAAATCGCCTCTGCGAGGCTTTCCTTTTGCAGATCAAATGTACTTTTTCTTTATCACTGTCTGAACAAATTCACGGTTGTTTCTGGTGTGGACGAACATGTTCAGGATATTCTCCACCGCCTCATCGGATTTCATTCCGTTTAATGCCTTTCGCATGATATAGGCAGCCTCCTGCTCTTCCCGGTCAAGCAGCAGATCCTCTCTTCGTGTGCCCGATTTCTGAATATCGATCGCAGGGAATACCCGCTTCTCAGAAAGCTTGCGATCCAGTACCAGCTCCATATTTCCGGTTCCTTTAAACTCCTCATATACCACATCGTCCATCTTGCTTCCCGTGTCCACCAGGGCCGTGGCCAGGATGGTCAGGCTGCCGCCCTCACGCATATTTCTGGCGGCGCCAAAGAAGCGCTTCGGCATATGCAGAGCAGCCGGATCAAGACCTCCCGAAAGCGTTCTTCCACTGGGCGGAACCGTCAGGTTGTAGGCTCTTGCCAGACGCGTGATACTGTCGAGCAGGATCGTCACATCTTCCCTGTGCTCTACCAGACGCTTCGCCCGCTCGATCACCATCTCCGAAACCCGCTTGTGATGCTCCGGAAGCTCATCAAAGGTAGAATAGATCACTTCAACATTCTCTCCAACGATCGCCTCCTTGATATCGGTTACCTCCTCCGGACGCTCATCGATCAGAAGAATGATCAGATGCATATTTTTATCATTTCTCAGAATTGATTTTGCTATATCTTTAAGAAGAGTTGTCTTACCTGCCTTCGGAGGAGACACGATCATTCCACGCTGTCCCTTTCCGATCGGAGAAACCATGTCCACGATCCGCATGGCCACTCCCTTTTCCTCTCTTTCCATCCGCATCCGTTCATTCGGGAAAATCGGGGTCATATCCTCAAAATTATAACGCCTGGATGCCTCGGCCGGCGTCCTTCCATTAATGGTTTTCAGATAAAGCAGCGCACTGAATTTCTCCTGCTGCGTTTTGATCCTGGTATTTCCTGTGATAATATCGCCTGTCTTCAGACGAAACCTGCGAATCTGTGAGGGCGAAACATAAACATCATTTTCACCCGGAAGATAATTTGCACAGCGGATAAAACCATAGCCGTCAGGCATTACCTCCAGAATTCCTTCTGCCCGGATACCACTGTCAAGATCTGCCAGATCTGCGGATGGAGCATCCTCTGAATTTCTGTTATATCTTCGCTCATTATTCTGAGGAATCTGCCGTTCCCTGCCTGCCGACTGGTCTGTATTCTCAGCGTTATTCATATTTTCCTGTTTCGGCTGCACACTCTCTTCGCCGGATATCTTTTCTTCCTGCTCACGGGCAGACTCTCTGGCCTCCCTTGCATCCTCCTCCAGCATCCGTTCGATCACCTCATTCTTTTTCAGAGCTGAAACATTCTTCAATCCCCGTGATTTCGCTAATTCTTTGAGCACAGTTACAGACAATGCCTCATATTTTTCTCTCGTCATACTCTGTACAGTCCTTTCTTTTTCCATGTAAATCCACTCACTATCTCATATTTTACTAACTATTCAGACTCCACTTGCAAAATCGCCTCTGCGAGGCTTTCTTTTTGCTCATGCAGCAGCATCTTCTTCCATTTTTAATCAATGATCCCGTCAAAATACAACCCATCTGAAGCAATGGATTTTATCGGGGTATTACTATTCATTGGAATTTCCTGTCTGAAATGACACGACTTGTACCATAGCTTTTCAAAACTAATGTTTTACAGGTTCAGAAGTATTCTTTCATGCCAACATGAAACACATGACCTTTTGATCCCGGTATGAGCCACTTTAAAAACGTATTTAAAGTGACTGCTACCCGTATCATATCATATACATCTAAAAAAATCCAGAACCGGAATGAACAACTCGAACTGGCTGACGTATGAATAGTAACCTGTAACTTTCAAAATACTCTTATGACACCATACCGCCCAGCATCCCGCTCCCCGCACAGACCAGCAGTGTTGTGAATATCTGAAGCGGCTGCGCCTGAACTCCGTGTTTCACTGCCAGGGACAGTACAAGCAGAACTGCAAAATAAATGCCTCCTGTCACCAGCCCCCACAGAAACTTTCTGTTCCCGTATTTCTTACCTGCCAGAAATCCGCCCAGAAAACAGGAAAGAAGGTAGGTGATAACAATTCCCACCGACACCTTCCCCTCATCGAGCTCAAACTGAAAGAGTAAAAAAGTAAGCAGAAGCAGCAGCAGTGCTGTGACTATGTAGGATAACAGCAGCGATTTCAGAATAACGGACGGTTTAAATGTGTTCATGGCATTTTTCTCCATTCATACTTTCTTCCTGTGAAAGTATATGCCGCCTTTCACCGTGTTATTCACTTTTTCGAAGCCGTTCCAGATATCTTATCCCCAGAAATGCGCCGTATCCCGACAGACCTCCCACTGCTGCTCCCCCCAGCACATCCGTGGGATAATGTACATAGAGATACATCCGCGAGAAAGCCATCCACACAGCAAGAGCCAGAGATACTTTCCAGAGTCTCTTTTCTCCTGAGAAATATAAAGCAGCTACAGCCGCAAAGGAAGCAGCCGTATGTCCCGAAGGAAAGGACTTGTCTGTCGGATGCGGAATCAGCAGCTCCACTGCTGTATTAACGTCACAGGGACGCACCCTGGCCACCAGCGGTTTTAACAGAACATTGCACAGAAGGGCGTCCATGCAGAGAGCCAGCAGGAGAATCACACCTGCTCTGCGAGTCTTTTTTCGAATGATAAGAAACAACGACATGAGAATCCATAGAAATCCCGCATTTCCAAGCCCGGATATTGTCATCATGGCAACATCCAGGAAGGGAGTTCGTAATTCCTGAATAATATCTAACATCTGAAATTCAACTGACATTTTCTATTTCCTCCATGAGTTATAAAACAGAGTCATGCAGATTTATAAATATTTGCCTTGGGGAGCCCTCTCACCGGAGGCAAATTTTATGATGTTGAGGTCAAAAGCATTTGACTGCATGAGCAAAAGGAACGCCCAGGAGAGGCGATTTTGCGAATGGACTCTGAATTCGAAGAAACCCTCTATTTTACAAGAAACTGTACCAGCTCCATATCTTCATTGAAAGCAACACTGAATTCAATTTTCCCCTGTTCATATTCACCGGTCATCACGGCTCCACCGTATTTGATTCCGCTCTTTTTATCCTCATTTCCGACGATCTGCATTTTGGTGACTTCTTTAAATTCCCCTTTTTCATCCAGAAGAGGATCGCAGCTCTCCCGGAACTGTTCCGCCGTGGTGCTGTTCTTCATATTCTCATCACCCATATCAATAATACTCTGATAATCCCTTTCATTAAAAAATGCCAGAGTCTTTTCTGCTTCTTCTTTCACAACGGCTTCGTCAAAGGATTCCGGCAGAGGCTCTTTATTTGCACACCCTGCCAGACAGATTGCTCCAAACATGAGCAGTGCCGCGATTTTTCCTGCTTTCTTCTTCATATTTCCCTACTTTCCTTTCTATTATTCCGAAATCACATGATGTTGGAGTCAAAAGGCTTTTTGCCTCCATGATATCCCGTGTTTTTCCGGACTTTCCTTTTTCCCATGTCGGGCTCTCACCCTATTGATTTATAACATTTGCCCTCGGCGAGCGAGCTCACGGCAAATAATCCAGATTTCTTTATTATAAATGCAGCAGAAAGGTTTGTAAACCTAAAAAAACCCTGCAGGCAATCATAACTGCCAGCAGGAGCTTTTCTATTTATTTCTCTAACCTCTTGTTGTCTATCCCGGTAGATATGTTGTATTTTTTCGCATATGCATCATACTGCTCTTTAAAATATGTAGGATCCTGTTTCATACTGCGCAGGGATTCATGGACATTCATATTATGTTCCTCCGCATCGATGACACATACGGCAATATTGGAGCAGTGATCAGCCGTTCTTTCCAGGTCTGTCAGCAGATCCGCCCATACAAAACCTGCCTCTATAGAACATTCTCCACTCCTCAGACGGGCGATATGGCTGTTTCTCATTTTCTCCTTTAACCCGTCGATCACTTCCTCCAGGGGCTCTACTCTGCGCGCTGTCTCCAGATCCTTCTTCTCAAACGCAGTGCAGGCCAGATCAAGGATCTCGGACACAGCACCACACAGGATATCCATTTCCTTTTTGGCCTGTCCGCTGAACCGGATGGCTTTGCTGTGAAGCTCTTCTGCCGACTCCATCACATTTACACTGTGATCTGAAATCCTCTCAAAATCGCCAATCACCTTCAGAAGCTTGGAAACTGTGCTGCTGTCACTGTCACTGATCTGATGACCACTCAGTTTTACCAGATAGGTTCCCAGAATGTCTTCATAGTGATCCGCCTTCTCCTCTGCTTTACGGATCTCCTCTGCAAGTGACATTTCCCGCTTCTCTAACATTCTAAGACTCTTCTTTAATGCAGCTGTCGTAAATTCAGCCATTTCATTTACCAGTGCGCTGCATCTGTCCAGAGCGATCGGCGGATTCTCCAGAAGCCTTTCGTCCAGCTCTGATACCACTTCTTTTCTCTCCGTATCAGCGACGATAAAGATCGCCAGCTTCTCAAGCATGGAGGACAGCGGAAGCAGCAGGATCGTACACAGAATATTAAATGCCGAATGGGCGACGGCAATGCCGGTAAGCGATGCCGGTGCATCCAGCAGCGCCGGACGGAACAGGACCGAGAGCACACTGAACACGGTAAGCCAGATGATCGTTCCTATGATATTGAAGGATAAATGTACAACAGCGGCACGCTTTGCATTCTTGTTTGTTCCAAAAGAGGAAAGGATGGCAGTAATACAGGTTCCGATATTCTGTCCCATAATGATGGGAACCGCTGCTCCATAAGAAACCTTCCCCGTCACTGCCAGAGCCTGCAGGATACCTACCGATGCAGAGCTTGACTGGATGATCGCAGTGAGCACCGCTCCGACGAGTACACCCAGAACAGGATTACGGAACATCAGGAACATATTCTGAAATGCCGGCACATCTGCCAGCCCGGATACTGCTGCCGTCATGGTATCCATTCCGAACATCAGCGTTGCAAATCCCAGGAAAATCGTTCCCGTATCCTTCTTCTTACTGGTCTTTCCAAACATCAGCATGGCAGTCCCCACCAGAGCAAGAACCGGTGTAAAGGATGTAGGCTTTAAAAGCTGTATAAACAGATTGTCACTGGAGATTCCCCCGAGGCTGAGGATCCAGGCCGTTACCGTCGTTCCCACATTGGCTCCCATGATCACATGGATCGCCTGTCCCAGCGTCATAAGTCCTGAATTCACAAAGCCGACCACCATAACGGTTGTAGCAGAAGAACTCTGGATGATCGAAGTCACTCCCAGACCTGTCAGAAAGCCTGCCGCTTTGTTCTGTGTCAGCCTTCCAAGAAGTGTTTTCAGGCTGTTTCCGGCTCTCCTCTCCAGAGAATCCCCCATCACATTCATTCCGAAAAGAAACAGGCATAAGCCGCCAATCAGTGTTAGAAAATCAAAAATGTTCATCTCATCACCTCATACTCTTTCGTCTTTCAGTCATGTTTTCAATCCATTCATTTAAACGCTGCATGCCTTCCTTGCTTCCGGAAAGAAGAAGGATATCATCCTTTCGAAACACATAATCCGGATGGATCATCTCCATAACCGTCCCTCTGTTTTCGATCACAATAATATTCATTCCGAATTTTGAACGGAAATCCACATCAAGAACGGTTTTTCCCACCATACAGTCAGGGATATGCAGCTTCGATATATTGATCTTTTCGCTGAGCTGTATGAAATCAAGCACATTTGCCGTATCCAGCCTCCTCGCCAACCGCAGCGCCATATCCTTTTCAGGATATACCACCTCTGCTCCCAGCTTTTCCAGTATTTCCCCATGCTCCACACTGTTTGCCTTTGCGATGACCTTGGGGATTCCCATGCCAACAAGGTTCAGTGTCGTAAGAATCGATGTATCCAGATGCTCTCCGATACATACGATAGCCACATCACAGTTCTGAATGCCTGTCTCTGCCAGTGTCTTCTTATCAAGTGAATGAACCACATAAGCATTCTCTGTGTATTCGCGGATGTCACGGACTTTTTCTTCATCCCTGTCGATCACCAGGAGTTCGCCCCCGTTTTCGGCCAGAGCAAGCGCCAGGGCGCCGCCAAATCTCCCAAGTCCTATGATCGCATAAGTTGTCTTTTCCATTTTGTTTTTATGAAACATACTTCCTCCACTCAACTGATCGTTTTACCCGATCGTGATATTGCCCTCCGGATATCTAACACGTTCGCCCTTAGAGAAATGCCACAGCGAAGCAATCGTCAGCGGACCCAGCCTTCCTATGTACATGATGATCACTGACAGTATTTTACTGGCATCCGTAAGGTCAGGTGTAATTCCTGTGGAAAGCCCCACCGTTCCAAAGGCACTGGTCACCTCAAAGAGAATATCCATCAGCGGCAGCTCACTTTCAAAGATTCCCATAAGATAGGTTCCGGCAACCACCACCCCGAGTGCCAGCAGAGTAATGACCGCGGCCTTTCGGAATGCTTCCCTGGGTATCGCATAGTGGAATGCTTTTTCCGTCTGATTCGCAGCAGAAGACCGGATTCCCCGCAGGAGCACAAAAAATGTACTTGTTTTGATCCCTCCGCCTGTGGATCCCGGGGAAGCCCCGATAAACATCAGTACCGCCAGAACCAGCAGACCCGACTTGGAAAAGGTTCCCAGCGGATAGGTGGAAAACCCGGCTGTTCTTGCAGACACACTTTGAAAAAAGGCACCAAGCCATGTGACTTCCTCTGTAAGACGGAGCAGAAGCGTTCCTGCCAGGATCAGAATTCCGCTGACCGACAACACTACCTTTGCATGCATGGACAGTCTTTTCCAGCGGCATTTTGTTTCCCACAGCTCTCTTATGACCAGAAAACCGATTCCTCCGAAGAAAATAAGTCCGCAGGTCACAAGATTCAGCAGAACATCCTGCCGGTACGGGATCAGATTCTGGTAATTCCCCAGAATATCAAATCCGGAGTTGTTAAATGCCGCAACGGAATGAAACAGACTGATGCCAAGTGCCCAGACAGGAGGATAATCCTGCACAAACACGAGAAAGCTTAAAAACGCCCCTGAAAGCTCAAAGATGACAGTTACCGCAAATACCCTGTGGATCAGCCTGATGATCCCCTTTGCTGATGTGAGATTCATCGCTTCACGGATCAGATTTCTGCCCTTCAGATTCACTTTTTTTCCGATGGCAAGTATAATGCCTGCGCCCACGGAGGTCACCCCCAGTCCGCCGGCCTGTATCAGCATTGCAAGAAAGAATTGCCCCAGCGGTGTAAAGGTATCTCCGGCATCTACCGCGATCAGTCCCGTTACACAGACCGCGCTCGTTGCTGTATACAGTGCATCAATATAGCGTAAATCCACCCCCTCCCGGACACTGCAGGGCAAAAGCAGCAAAACAGAGCCCAGCAGAATCATCAGTGCAAATCCCATAGCAATGATGCGTGCCGGGGACTGCCGCCTGAATATCGCAACCATTCCGAGTTCCCTCCCTCATTTCTCCCATAATCGTAATAGTTCCAAACAGCAGGTCACAGACACGCCTGCTGTTTGAAATCCATTATATCATTTTATCTGTTAATACACCGTTCAGATAGTTACTGTAGCAGAAAAAGGGCATCTCCCGTTTTTAGGAAATGCCCTTTTTCTGCAAATGTTTTAACTGTCCAGAACACCGGATCAGGGATCCGCCTGCTGCGCGGACTGCTATTTTCTTACCTTCTGGCTTCTTACTGAAGAATACGGACCGTACACTTTTGTTTTCCCCACCTGGCGGTAAGCACGTACTCTGTAATAATACGTTGTGTTTTTCTTCAATCTGCTGTTTGTGTACTGAACGGTTTTGCCCTTCTTAATCCGTGCGATTATGATATATTTTCCTTTTTTCTTTGTCGCACGGCTGATTTCATAACCGGTTGCACCGTTCACTTTTTTCCATTTCAGCCTCAGTTTCCTTCCGGAAAGATTCTTAATGCCGGAAATCTTTACTTTCCCCGGCTTCTTCTCAGGCGCAGCCGGTGTCTGTCCATCATCCGGCTTTGTTCCCGGCATATCCGGCTTTGTTCCCGGCACATCCGGCTCCTTCTCCGGTCCATCCGGTTTTTCCTCATTCTCCGGTGATGAAACCAATCCATCAATTGCCTGATCAAGTACATATAAAGCAGTATCTACTTCCGCCTGAAGCTTATCCGGCTTTGCGAGCACCTCCCGTGCTGCGTTAAGCGCCTCCTGAAATGCCTTCCAGCTCTCCTCCGTATAGTCTTTCCTCGTGATACTGTCCGCACTTACAACCCTGGCATTCAGTTCTTCCGTATCTGTAGTTTTACAGATCTTTATATATTTCTCAGTAATGGCGTCAACTCCCTGTTTAAATGTATCCATTTCTTCAGCCAGTGCCGAAACCTGTGCCTCTGTCAGGAACGCCGAACCGCTCCTGGCCGTTGTCGTGATACCATCATAGAGCTTCTGAATATCTTCCTTCAGAGCAGGAGCCTCCTGTGCGATCAGCATCAGCTTGTTGATGTCACGCACACCCTCTGCCATCCGTTCAAGACGGACAGAGCTCTTGCTGACCGGGCTGGCAGCTGTCTTTTCATCAGGATAGATCAGGAAACAGTCACCCGGCTCAAACAGACGGTGCGTCGTATCCCTGAGAGGATCCTCTACCCAGGCATCATATGCCCATCTCAGAAAGCCTGCAGTACCCATCTTTCCCGCATTCACGATGGTCCAGTAGCTTTCTACCGGTGCACTCAGCGAGAAGTTTCCGGGTCTGTGTCCGGTACAGGAATAGAGTGTCGTACGGAGTCCTTTTTCCTCTCTCTCCTTTAATAACTGTTCAAAATCCGATACGTGAGCCGCAGCAGCCGTATCCCCCACATTCAGATCCGTCACCCGCATGGCCAGTGCCTTTTTCTCCACGAAGCTGTCCATCGCCCCTGCTGTCTTTAAAGACTCTCCATGATCATTTTTTATCGACTCGATCAGATCAAATGCTGCAGAGTTAAATCCGCGCTCGTCAATACCGATATAGGATTCCTCAAACCATCCCTTTTCCATCAGATGTTCTGCCAGATCTGTAAGAAAATCCCCCCAGACCTGTGTATACCTCTCACTGCCCGGTGAAAATGCCTCATATTTCAGTACACCATTTTCCCAGTAGGTAAAGGAATTGTGCCACGGTGCAACACTGTAGAGCACGATCTTGTCCCCCAGTCCCAGGGATTTATTGAATTCAACCCATGCGTCAAAATCCGTATAATCATATGTGAACGTATCACCTGTCTTCGTCCATTTTACCATAGAAGGATAATGAACTGCATTTGCACTGTAGGTCTGTCCGCTCCATGCCTCTTCCACAATGGAAGCTGTGATCGCATGCCCTCCGATCTCCTTATACTTTAGCATCGAGGACTTCATAATTTCCAGGTGCTCTGCCGAGAAAGGCTCCACGCCGTAATATTCCGCACTTGTATAGGGATACTGCCAGAGTTCAATATCAAACATCTGACTCGTATCCTCCGGAAGTTTGGCATTCTGGACATACACATCATAAGTAAAAACAACCGGTTCAGGGATACCATCTGCACAGACAGACAGCGTGCCTGTATAAACACCTGCCTTTGTCCCCTTCGGGATGACAAACTCTACCCACACAGGCTGAAGGCTGTTAAACCCGATATTGACCGGATCCGTCTGGTACAGAATATCCATGGAATCTGCTCTGTTTGTTTCCGTTGCCGGCGGAACAACACCTCCCGACGGATACCCTCCCGTGTAGGCTTTTGTTGCTTTCAGGAACGTTGCCGTTACATGTTCTGATGAAATCGTCTCTATCCCGCATTTCAGGTCACTCGCCGTAATCGCCACATTTTCAAGCTTTCCTCCTTTAGAGAAAAGCACCAGCTCACTCACGGCTTTATCGTTTGCCCAGGCGGTAAGCTCACCCTTTCTTCTGCTTTTCACAGAAACCTCATCGTAACGCGCCTGTGTGTACTGGGTGTTTTTGTCCACGATCGTTCCTCCAAGAGAAAGAACTGCTTCCTTTACCTGCACCTCTATGCTTTTTGAAAGATTTGCTGCCGCACTGGATACCGTGATGACCGCATTTCCTGCCTTCTGTGCAGAAATCACTCCCTCATCGGAAACAGAAGCCACATTTCCATCTGAGCTTGTATATTTCAGATCACTCAAAGATGCATAGGACGGTTCATAAGTACAGGAAATCCGGAAGGTCTGCCCGACCGTCATATCCAGGCTGCTCTCTGACAGCGTGAAGTCCTCTGCTACATAGGGAGCA
Organism: uncultured Blautia sp.; assembly: GCA_900539525.1. GTDB lineage: Bacteria > Bacillota > Clostridia > Lachnospirales > Lachnospiraceae > Hominisplanchenecus_A. The sequence goes on along the minus strand of UQCM01000012.1, from coordinate 31,099 downwards.
TGTGTCACTTTCACAAAGGACACCTGATTTACAATGGCACTTCCTGATTTCTGCGGCTGTGTAACTGCTCTGAGGATATGCTCCCCCTCATCCAGATTACTCACCTTATAGACAGACTGTACATCTGTACGTGAAAAATTGTACAGGTCTACCAGGGTTTCCTCTCCGCCGTCCACGCTGTACTTCACCTTCCCGTGATTGTAGCTTTTGACCGCAAACACTTCAATGCCGTTTCCTGAAAAAGCTACCTCATAATAACACTCCTCTGCCCGGTTGTCTGAGGCACCCAGATCAATATATGCCTCATCCTCAAAAGCCGTCCAGCCTGCCCCCGTGTAGGCCTTATACGAAAAACAGTTGACACTTCCCGTTGTTTTATCGGGTTGGATCGTCAGTTCTTCGTTTGCTCCACCTGCTGCATATGCCAGATTTCCCGGCATGACCAGCAGAACCGACAGGAGCAGGCAGATAAGTCTCTTGCCCATTTCTTTCATTCTCATACTTCCTCCTTCTCGTAACTTCGCTGTTACAGTTCTTCGGCTTCTCAAAGTCCTCTAAAAACCATAGTATTTCATCCGTTCGGAAATATCAACAATTTTTTGTAACAACAGACAAAAGGAAAGCCCGATCGATTCTTTTTTCTCTCGATCGGGCTATTAATGAATAATCAGTAATTTCATCTCATACACCTCTGACTTTCTTAGATTACGAGTAATGGATTATGTTTTTGTTGGACCATACCTCCTGTTTTTATTTCTTTTTTGATGGAATCTTTCTTATGCCATCGGACCGTCCTCCACATTCTGAAATCGAATCATTCTAACGTTTCTTCTAATTTTTTAATAAAATCGGGAATAAACTTCCTATGTCTTTGTTAGTGTTCGTTTCTTTTTGATGTCTCTACTATACACCATTTATTCTATTTTGTCAATAACTTTATTTATAATTTTATAATATTCAGAATATTTTCTTATTTTCAGATAATTGTCTGCTATTGTTTCGTCTTCTGCTTACAGAAAACCCTTCGGAGTGGCTGATACATGAAACATAGTGTACTGACACATTCGTTTTCAAACGTATAGCATCCCCCGAAGGGTTCTATTATCATTTTGCTCAGCGAAGCAGCTCCCTCACCATTTCTGCATCAAAGGATACAGCATCTACATGATCTACTTCGATCCGGTACAATGCATTTGCAGCGATGTGCTCCGCAGCCTGTTCAAGATTACGGATGCCGCTGGTATTTTCGTGAATCTCCATAACCGCCTCCAGCCCGTCAGGGGTCAGGACACACTCATCCTCGCGCATACCGATCCGTTTCAGGACCTTCGGGAGTGCGTACCTGGAAAAGATGATCTTCTTTTCCTCTGTGGTATAATCCGGAATCTCGATCACAGCAAAACGGGACATCAGAGGCGCACTGATCTGATCCTTGTCATTGGCTGTGGCAATCGGATAGACACCTACCGTTGGGATCATACATTCAATGTAGTTGTCGGTAAATCCAAGATTGTCCAGCAGGGTCAGTAGAACATCCGCCGGATTTCCGTTTCCCTTTCCGGAGGCTGCCTTGTCCAGCTCGTTAATGATAAATACCAGATTCGATTCTCCTGCCATGGCAAAGGCATCCATGATAATGCCGGGCTTGGCATTTGCATAGATCCGCGAGCTTCCTGTCAGCTGCTCCGGATCATTGATAGAACTCATGTCCAGTGTGGTCCACGGAAGCTTCAGAATGCGTGCCACTGCATAAGCGATCTGGGATTTCCCGGTTCCGGCAGGGCCGACCAGAAGAAGTCCGTAGGCCGGCAGGGTATGGGTTCGGTTGATCTGGATGATCGTCTCAATGATCCTCTGCTTGACACGCTCCATCCCGTAAAGCTCCTCATCCAGGATCCGGCGTGCCTCATCGGGATCGATGGATTCAAAATAATTACTCTTCCACTGAATATTCATCATGATGGAAAGGGCACGCTGGGCATGGCGGCGTTCTTCTGCTGATACCTCATGGGATCGGGCAACAGCCAGGTTTCTTCTGGCCCAGAGACGGATGTTGTCCGGCAGGGTCCTTCCGGCACAGTTCATAAAGTCCGTGATACTCTGGATACTGGTAAGCTTCATGCTGTCACCGGTCTCCTCCTGATCCTCATCCTCCGCTTCCTCACCGGGCGCACTGCTTGAAAGAAGCCGCTCGATCATAAACTGCAGAAAACCATCCTCTGCTGAAAGCTTCGAGCCTCCCCCGAAGGCAATCTCACGGATCTTGTATACTGCATATCCATTCTCCCGGCAGGCTCCCGAAAGGCGTACATTAATATGATTCTCTCCCAGCCATTTTAAAAGACTGACAAACCGGGCATCGATCTGCAGGATATCTGCACTGACCGTACCGTTTTCATCTTTAAACTCAAATGCTGTCCCTTTGACAGGATTCGTAAACATTCCACAGCAGTGGTGCTTCAGTCTCCCGTCCCGGTTATCCAGAACAAGGATCGGCTGTTCCGGTGAGGTAACAGACGCATTGGTTCGAAATATTGAATATGTGCACCCGGCTGCATTCTCTTTTTCCGGTGCATTGCTAAAATCAAATACTGGCATAAAGTCCTCCCTGTCTTCCTCCGTCAAGTAATCTCCCGAAGGCAAGTTATTGAAAATCTGCATCGTTTTGAACAGATATTTTTTAGTTTAGCATGAATCCATCTCCAGCACAACACAGGAAAATCTTTGTATCTTCTTTGGCACTTTACACCTTCCACCAGGGCGAAGGTCAACTGTTTTTTCAAATTTTCGTAACTATTCAGAGTCCATTCGCAAAATCGCCTCTGCGAGGCTTTCCTTTTGCTCATGCAGGGCTCTCGCCCTATAGATTTATAAAATTTTGCTCTGCTGAGCAAGCTCCCCAGAGCAAATTTTTATAAATCTGCATGACTCTGAACAGTTACAAATTTTCCGCTCCTGTTCCATATCTCAGCTAATCTGCCACCTGATATGACTGCCGCCATCGTCCTTGCTGACGATCAGCTGATCCTCGATCTCCTGCTTCAGTTCCGTCACATGGGAAATGATGCCGATCTGTCTGCTTCCGCCAGCCATCTGCTGCAGTACCTTCACAGCCTGGTTTCTCGCATGGTCGTCCAGGGAACCAAAGCCCTCATCGATAAACATCACATCCAGATGAATGGATGCGGAGCTTTCCTGAATCTGGTCCGCCATACCGAGTGCCAGTGAGAGTGCAGCCATAAAGGACTCTCCTCCGGAAAGCGTCCTCACTTCCCGCTCCTTTCCCGTAACAGCAGAATAGACCATCAGGTCCAGTCCCCTGTTCTTTCCTTCTCCTGCTTTCTCAATATCATACATCCGAAGCTCAAACTGCCCCGCCGACATTTCCTGAAATCTGACATTGGCCGCATGGAGGATCCTCTCCAGATAATATCTCTGCACAAAGGTCTCGATGTCCATGCGCGCCCCGCTGACCTTACCTGACAGGCGGTTATAGAGGCTGTCCATCCTTGTATATTCCTGTGTAACGGTATTGCGCTCTTCCATCTTTGGTGCCAGCGCATCATAAACCGCCTGGTTCACCCTGTATTCTTCTTTGCATTGCTCCAGCTGCTTTTGCACACTTCTCAGTAATTCTTCTGCTTCCTGCATCGCAGCCTCCAGTTCCTCCAGTACCGGACGCTCCTGCTCTCCGATGGCCTCTCTGGCATACTTCTGCATGCTTTCTGCAGCTGCTTTTTTCTTTTTGTATTCTTCGATCCGTGTCTGCAGGTCATCCGTCTCTGTCCTGTCATGCCTTTCGGTGATCCGGATCCACTCTTCTTCCGTAAGCGCTTTTTCCTGAAGAATGCTTTCATAGGAGGCCCTGCGTGCCGCCTGCTCCTCTCTGAGGGCCGGAAGCTCCTTCGTATAGCGCTCCACTAAGGTACCGGCTTTTTCCCGGGCGGTCTTCGCACTCTGCGCTTTCCTGTGGGCTGCCGCATATGCTGCATCCTTCGCCTCTTTCTTTACTTTCGCTTCTGTCAGGGCATGCTCCGCTTCTGCCTCCGTCTGATAATCCCCGGAAGCTTTCAGCTCCTCCAGGGCTGCACGGCTGCCTGCGAGTGCTGTTTTTGCATCCACCGCTTTCTTCTCTGCCTGATCAGACAGTGTCCGAAGTGACAGTTTCTTTTCTTCAATGCCCTTTAATAACTGCTGCACCGCCGCAAATGTCTCTGCATTTTTCTTCAGAAGAATGCCTTCTTCCATGAGGGCTTCTTTCCAGCTTCCAAGCAGGGCCTCCGCCTGCTCCGTAGTCAATGCATCCGGGATCTTTGGGATACTTCCGGCCATCCGTTCACGCAGCGCATCCATCGCTTTTACATAATTTCTTTCCCGCTCATCCAGCAGGTCTTTCGCAGACTTTGATGCCGAAGCCCTCCTGTTCCATTTCATCTGAAGCTCCCCGACATTTCTTCCCAGTTCATCCACTGCTTCTCTGGTCAGATTCTGATGCTCCACTGACAGCTCACAGGGACGGGGATGATGGGTGGAGCCGCACACCGGACATGGCTCTCCTGCCTTCAGCCTGCTTTTTGCCAGGATCCCTGCCTGGGCATCCAGGAAAGCATTCTGCATTTCCACATACGCTTTATTTGTCTCCTGATATTTCTGTCTTGCCTCTTCGTATTCCTGTACCGCGCTCTGCGCTTTTTTCCTTTGGCCCGCCACATCCCGCTGCGCCTTTTTCACAGCTGCGGCATCCGCTGTCAGTGCATCCGCTTCCGTATGCTTCACTTCCCAGAGCGCCAGGAGCATCTGCGCATCCTTTAATGTTTCGCTCTGCTCTCTCCAGCTCTTCTCCTGACGCTCCAGCTGCTCCAGCTGTCCCTTCGCTGCAGCGGCTTCATCATCCGCTTTCTTCGCAGCTGCCTCCTCTGCCTTCACTTCAAGAACGGCTATACGGATCTTTGCAAAACGCTCCCGCGCTTTCGCCACCCGCTCTGACACCTTCGAAAAGGCCGCCAGCTCCTGTGCCTGTGCCTCTTTTGCCTCTGCTTCTGCAGCTGCCGCATTCTGATATGCTGTTTCCCGTCCCGGCAGCACTTCCTGCTGTTCCTTCAGCTTTTTTTCTGTGTCCTTTACCGTGGCATCCGCATCCCGGTATCTCTGATACACGGCCCGGATCTCATAGGCCGCATGGATCTGTGCCATCAGATCTGCAGCCGCACGGATTTCTTCCTCCTGTTCTCTGCATTCCTCCAGTTCTTTTACCGCCTGCGAAAGCTGCCCGAAAAATTTCAGCAGATTCCTGGCGCTGCTGAGCGCATCCCGTCTGGCATCCCGTATCTGACCGGCTGTATCGTACTGCTTTTGTGTCTGTTCTTTCTTCTCTTTTAACTGCCCGCAGAGCAGACCAAGCTCCTCAAGAAGTGCTTCCATATCCGTCACGGAGAGTCTGTCCGAGGAAAGGATACGCTTTCTGAGTTCCCGCAGTGTCTCCTCCTGTCCCGAATCCCCGTTGAGCACAAGATGCCCCACCTCTGTCTGACAGGCCGTACGGATCCGGGCGATCTCCGACATTTTTTCTTTCCGGCGTCTTCCCAGCTCTTCCACTACATCCTGATACATCTGCGTATTGAAAAGCTTCCGAAAGATCACTTTCTTATCATCTGATCTGGCACGGAGCAGCTCCATAAACTCTCCCTGGGCGATCATGGCCACCTGCATGAACTGCTCCCTGGTCAGCCCGACGATCTCTTCCAGCTTTTTGTCGGTCTCCTTCACGTTCCGGGAATATTCCAGGCCATCCGGCATGATCAGAGAAACCGTCTCTTTTTCCTCTTTAAATCCTTCCCTGCTCCTGCGCTTCAGCGGACGGATATGCCTGGGAACCCGGCGTACCGTATAGATTCCGGTTTCCTCACCGCTTTGTTCCAAAAAGGTAAGCTCCACAAAGGGCTCTCTGTCATAGCCCGCAAACTGACTCTGCAGCTCCGCCCCGTCCTTTTTATTGCTGGCAGAGCCTGTCGCGCCGTAAAGTGCGAAAACAAGCGCGTCGAAGATCGTGGTCTTTCCGGCTCCCGTATCTCCTGTGATCAGAAACAGATTCTGATCCGGCACGGTAAAATCAATCTCTGTTTTCCGGCCATAGGAACCGAAGGCCTGCATCGTTACTTTCAGTGGTTTCATATCATCTCACCTCCTGCACGTAGTTGATGACATCCTGCAGCAGATCCTTTTCCTGAACATCCAGATCTTTCAGGAAGGAACAGCACAGCGCAAAGGGATCCAGCACTGCCTCCTCTGTACAGGTACTGCTGTAATCTGCCCGGCGCAGAGTCTCCCGACGGATTTCCAGCAGATTCGGAAATTCGCTGCGCAGCCTGTCCTGCATATCGATCACATCCAGATCCTCCCGGTCTGTCAGAATGACGGTTACATAATCCCCGCAGCCCTGGCGCAGCACCTCTGAGAGCGTGCCTTTTATAACCCGCACCTGACGCAGCGGGACAAGCGGCAGAACCGAAGTCCTTACTTCTCCCTTTTCCGGCAGCTCGACCATGATGATCCCTTTTTGCTGACCGGCTTCATCCACCGAGCATGCAAGGGGCGTCCCGCAGTAACGGAAGGATTCCCTTCCCGCCTTCATGGGCTTATGGATATGCCCGAGCGCCGCATAGTCAAAGCGCTCCAGAATATCCGCCTTTACTTCGTCAATATTCCCCACTGTCCGGATCTCCGAGCCCATCCGCTCCACCTGATCCGGATCCGTTCCGGCAGGAAGATAGAACTGATGGCTCACCAGAACATTTCTCTCATCCGGATTGATCTGTTCCCGCCCGATGAGCTTATGGAGCGTTTCGTTATAGGAAAGATTGCATCCATTCTCATCCGTTCCGACGATCTGCTTCACCATGGAGGGCCTGACAAAGGGAAGCAGATAGAAATTCACATTCCCGTACGCATCGGTCATGGTAACCTTCTCTATCGAATCCTCCGGCCGCTGCGGCGGCATTCCGATCATGTGGATTTTCCTGCTGCGAAGCACACCGCGGAATACATTGACCCTCGGCGCACTGTCATGGTTTCCGCTGATCATCATAATCTCCCCGTCCGGAAGGGCTTCGGCAAGTCCGGTAACAAACCGGTCAAACAGCTCTACCGCCTCCGCAGACGGTATCGCCTTATCATAAATATCTCCCGCAATCACAACTGCATCCGGCTGCTCCTCCTTCGCAGCCGCCACGATCTGATCCAGGATGTACGCCTGATCTCCCAGAAGATCCCTGTTCATAAGTTTCAGTCCGATATGAAGATCAGACAGGTGAAAAAACTTCATCTTTTTGTTTGGCTCCTTTCTTACTGTCATTTTATATTCAAGTACGCCTTGGCGTACTTGCCGCGGTGTGGTCGAATGCGAAGCATTCTTCCACTGACCACGCCTGCGATCCGCCGGAGGCTTTATCTTGGAAGGAGATTGGACTCCCACCAAGACAAATTTGTTTTACTCACCACCTATAGAGGTGGGAGTCTTATCTACTTCCAAGATAAAACGCCTGTTTGCTATATAGTATAGCAAACAGACGTTTTCTTGTTAACAGCAATTTACAATTTCTGTGACCTGGTTATTTTTATCCTTTCACAGTAACCGCACATTTAAAGACAGCTTTTCCGGATTTGATCGTAATCACTGCTTTTCCCGGTTTCATGCCTTTGATCTTACCTTTGGCACTGACGGACACAATCTTTTTATTCGAGGAGGCGTATGTCAGCTTCTGCCTGCTGGTGAGCGGCTCCGGTACCGCCTTCAGATCCATGACTTCCTTCTTCTTCAGGGTTATTTTCTTTGAGACACCTTTGATTTTCTTTGTGACCACATCTGCCTTCTGAACATTTACACTGATCGTTGCCTTCGCACCGGCGGCCGTCGTAATGGTTATGGTTGCTTTTCCGGTCTTCTTCTGAGCTGTCAGTTTAATCGTACCCTTTTTGTCACCGGTCACCTTAACAATCTTTGTATTGCTGGAAGTCCAGGACTTTACAAAATCACCATCAGCCAGTTCCGTGACTTTGAAGGAAATCTTCTGTTTTATCTTCAGCGGGAATCCTGTGCCCGGAACACTGATCGTTGCCTGCATTCTGGGGATCACTCTGCTCTCTGAGGCATGGCAAACGGCGCAGGTGCGTGTCTCTGTACCTTCTTCCAGTGCAGTAGCTTTCCTGGTCACCGAATAGTTACCATAGCTGTGCTTTCCGGTGGCTGCAATATCCGGCAGTTCTTTTCTGTTGCCATGGCATACCGAGCATTCCGTGTGCTGTCTGCCCGGTACCGCACAGGTTGCTTCGCTGTCAATAATCGTCACCATCTTATGTCCCGCAGCAGGCTGCACAGTGGTCTCCAGTATTTTACCGCACTTTTCACATGTAATCGTAGTACTTCCGTCTGTGGTGCAGGTAGCAGGAATCGTGGTCTTCATTCCGTTATGGCTGCAAATAGTCACATCCACCTGCAGAAATTGCGGTATTCCACCATCTTCCTCCAAAGGCCAGATCCAGACTGTTTCTGTGACGGGTCCATCCTCCAGCTCCGGAATATTTTCTTTTACGGTAAAGCTTTCCTCTCCATCATTCATGACAAAGTATTTACTGTCTTCCAGAATCTCCAGCTGGAACGCACTCTGATCCAGAGCTTTGCCATCCGGATACTCTGCATTATACCGTTTCAGGACTGCTTTCATATCTGCAGCTGTCACCGTTGCCCCGGGTTCTGTGATAATATCCTCTGCATCTACTCTGTCATACTCACTGCAGATCCAGAACCTGCTGCCAAAGTCAGTCTCGTAGAATTCGCCCTCTTTACCCAGCGGAATCTTCACCATTCCCTGAATGACGTCTTCAATCTCCCACTCTTCGTTCGCCCTCACGGTGAGTTCATGGGAAGTCTTATCTTCCGTAATCTCAAACCAATCCCTGTTATAATCAAGTGATACTATGGAATATCTGTCTGCTGTCAGCAGCTCCGCTTTCTTTCCGGCTGCGTAATGCCATACCTGAAGCCTGAGCGTAATCTCTGCACCCGGAAGCATGACCGGATACGGATCGACTTTAAGAGATGTCCGGAAATACTCCTCCACCACATCTTTCGTGATATCAAAGGTCACTTCTCCCAGTTCATCATGCACAGCTGTATAGTGGAGAACTGCGGTTCCATAATTATGCGCTTCCACCTTCCAGCTTCCGTCTGCACTCTTTTTTGCTGTCAGTACCGGGTTGTCTGCATCCGGTTCTTCCCGCAGATCTTCTATCGTGATATCCGTAATCGTGATGTCATATCTTTGTCCGTAAGGATGTTCTTTATTCGAAACATAATAAGTAAAAATGCCTTTTTCAAAAGATTTGCTGTAATCTGAAAGAACATCTTCGTCCCAGTCATCACAGGGTGCTGCAAATGGTTCACGTACATCTGCACCAAAGCCTTCGCGTGATACTTCCTCTCCATCAACCCTGACAATCACCTGGACATCAAAATTGCACTCATCCTTCAACAGATTTCTGTTCTCAAATAAAATCTCTCCGTTAAGCGTGATCCCATCCCGGTCAAATATGCATGCACCTGCAGGAAGCTCGATCTGATCCAGACACTCGTTCTGCTCATTCCAAACGCCCACCAGCAGTTCTGCAGTCACTCCTTCCGTGTTCCATACATCCAGATGCTCCATCCGGACCGGAATGGTCATTGTTTCATCATTAAACAGCCAGGTATAATGATCTTCACGCAGTCCATTCGCTCCATCTTCGTCTCCAAACGATATCCCGCAGTTTATTCCGTCAACCCAGATATCCTGCCGTGCCACCTCATAATATCTGCCTTCTTCATTCTCTGTATCCCGTTCCTCATCATAGAGATCTGCTTTCAGAGTGATCCGAAATCCGTTGATCGTTTTTCTGGTAATCGTAAACGGGGCTGTACCGCAGTTATCTTCCTCTGTGATGACATTTCCATCCGCATCTTCGATTGAAAATGCCCACCAGTCTCCTTCGACACGATAGCGGGCCGCCGCCGTCGGCTCACCGTCAGGCATCCCACTGTTAAATCGCTTCAGCACCGGCACCAGCGAGGCCTCTTTCCCATATTCCAGTCCGCTTCCGAAATCCGGTACAGAAATGATATAATACTCTTCCTGCACTTCCACCCCGTAATTACAGGAGGCCACCTCTTCCTCTCCCACATAAGCGATTGCCCTGACCTCAGTGCTGTCGTAATTTTCTGCATCATCCCGTGCGGTAACCGTCAGATTTCCGTTGTTTTCTTCCTTAAAGGTAAATGAGCGATGATTCTCATCATATTCCCACCGGATCTCCACATCCGATGTATCTCCATCAAAATGGAAATCTTTTTCCTCATCGTAACACTCCCGCCGGGTATTGACATGCAGGGTAAGGCTCTTTCCGGGAAGCAGTCGGCCGGTATCTGTATCACTGTAGATATCAATATTATAGATTTCACCATGAATATACACGTCAATCGTGTAGGATGCTTTCTGCCCGTCCCAGTCTTTGTACATCACTGTGACGATGGCATGACCCTGACGGTTCATGTGTACGTTCCAGCCGTTTCCATCATCCCATGGTTCCACAGTGACTGCATCACCTTCTCCTTCATCGTCATCAGCATTTTTCGCAGAAACATAAGTGACTTCCACCGGAAACTCTTCCCCGTAAGGATGATCTGCATTCTCTAACCGGCATCCTGAATTCCGGTCGATTCCCAGATTCCAGCGTGGCAGCTGTTCAATGGAACCCTCCTGGAAATAAGGCATCCAGTAGTCATATACCGGATCACGCAAATCCACGCCAAAACCTTCCCGGAAAACTTCCTCATCATTCGCCTTAACGATCACCTGTACATCAAAACCGCTTGTATTTCTCAGCTGATCACGGATCTTATCCAGCAATTCTCCATGAAGAATAATCCCTTCGGCAGAACCCGTATAAACATTAGAAGGCAGTTTTTCTGTTATGTCCTGCGCTTCATCATTCCATACTCCAACCAGCCACTCGACCGTCACAGCCTCCATATCATGTTCCTGCAGTTTTTCCGTATTCAGAGAAACATGTACATCTTCATCACTGAACACCCAGGTATAATGGTCCTCACGCAAGCCATCTTCAAACCACACAGAATAATCCAGACCGTCTACCCAGACATCGCGACGTTCTGCTTCATAATACTTATCCTCTTCATTCCCGGCATCGCTTTCCTCATCATACAGATCTGCAATCAGCGTAATCCGGAATCCCTCCGTTGTTTTCCTTGTGACGGTAAACGGAGCCCGCCCGCAGTTATGATCCTCTGTAACCGCATTGCCTTCTGCGTCTGTAACAGAAAAGGCCCACCAGTCTCCTTCAATACGATAGCGGGCTGCTTCTGTCACAACTCCATCTGGCTGATCACTGTGAAAGTGCTTCAGCACCGGTGACATGGTTTTAACTCCGCTGTATTCCCATATTCCATCCGGGTCTGCGCCGGAAATGGTATAATACTCCCGGAAAACTTCAGTCCAATAATCGCAGGATGCCACTTCTTCCCCATCGGCCAGAACAATCGCACGGATATTTGTACCTTCACCATCCTGCAGTGCAGTCACTGTCAGCTTACCGTCCTTTTCATCAAACGCATAGGTATCACTGTTTTCGTCATACTCCCACCGGATCTGTACATCTGACACGTCTCCGGGATAATGAGTATCTGTTTCTTCATCATAGCACTCCATAGAAACCCCTGTATCCAGCGTCAGGCTCCCATTCGGAAGCATCTTATTGGTTCCGGTGCTGCTGAACACATCCACATGATAACGCTCACTTTTGATATACACCTCAAAGTGATAAGAATCCTCTATCCCGTTCCAGTCCGTATAGTTCACAGTGACAAGTGCGTGACCGACACGGTTCGTATGCAGATTCCAGCCGTTTCCGTCCTCCCAGGGTTCAACGTTCACCGCAGCATCCACCCCTTCATCATCATCTGCATTGACTGCTGTGACTCCGGTGACGGTTATGGGAAGCTCTTCTCCTCCCGGATGATCTTTATCCTCTACCAAGCATCCGGAATTCCGGTCAATGCTGAAATCCTGCCGGGGCAGGTATATTGTGGAATCGTCATAAAAATACTGCATATGGTACTCATATTTTGTATCCCTGACATTGACCCAGAAATCAGCCCATGCAATCTCTTCTTCATTGTTCTTTACCGTTACGCAGACATTAAAGTGTTCAACCGGAAGCTCTGAACCTTTCAGTGTGATGCCGGTACGATCATCACTGAGGGTATACTTGATCTCCTTATTCTCAATAAACCAGACTTCCCCATTCTCATCCGGTTCACTATAGTCCCCTGCCTGCCAGACAAATGTGCAGTCAACACCTGCCAGATGATCTGTATTCAGGTGAAATGTCAGTTCTTCATCCCTGAACATCCATGTGGAATTGCCACCATCCCGCATGTCCTGAGCTTCAAACCAGACATCATAATTTACATCTCTGGATTCCTCTCCTCTGCCGACAGAATCCCGGAAATCCATCCCTGCTCCGGCTGCCATCGCCGTCTGTCCCGCACCGGCTACAGCTATAATACCGGCCAGAATAAGTGCTGTTATCTTTCTGTGTTTCATAGGCATTCCTCCCTTTTCTTTTGTTTGTTCTCACAATCAACAGTTTCTGATACGAATTGTTCTCTCTCCGTAAAGCTATGAAAATCCCGTATTTTTATTGTATCTGAACATGTTCAGGCTGTCAATTTATATCAGCAGGCAGCTTGTTCTTTTTCTATTATATGGTAACTGTTCAGAGTCATGCAGATTTATAAATATTTGCCTTCGGGAGCCCTCTCACCAGATGCAAAAAAACTTTTATGAATGCCTATCTGCGTTCATGATGTTTTATATGCTTTTAACCGTTCCCTGCACTGCCGATAAGACGGACAGTACTTCTCCACTTCATTCCAGAACGCTTCCGAATGATTCATATATCTCCGGTGAGCCAGTTCGTGCACCACCACATAATCCAGAAGCTCCTCCGGTAAATAATACAATTGATAATTAAAATTCAGATTCCCTTTCGCACTGCAGCTTCCCCAGCGGGTTTTCTGATTGCGAATGGTGATCCGGCCGACAGTGACGCCCATCCTCCGGCTGTAGTACTGCACCCTGGATGAAAACTTCTCTGTGATTTTCCGGATTTCTTCCGGAGATAAGGCTTCCGGAGAAGTGGCTCCGGTCTCTATCCTGTTATCCTTCCTCTTTTGCACCAGGCTGATCTTTTCGAAGATCCACTGTCTGTGTTCCTCAATAAATCGTTTCAGTTCCGGGTCCGGTAATCCGGCCGGGATCCGCACATACACGGTTTCCCCTCCCCGCACTTCCAGTCCAATGCTTTTTCTGGCTGAACGGATCACCTTCAGATGAATCTCTCTTTCGCCCTGTTTAAGTTTCAGCTCCTGTATCATCTTTTGCTTCCTTTCCTGTTATTGATCTGCCGGTTATATATTTTCTCCTGCAATATCTGTAATCCAATGACCTGGTGATATCCTACTTCCGAAGCATCCATTCTTTCAGTTCTGTATACTGCCCCGGCTGTTTCTCAAAAATATTTATATATTCTGTATTGGTCGTTCTGTCCCTAAATGCCAGATACAGAAACCCAAACTCCGGCTTTCCCGGTTCGTACTCGCCTTCCAGCGGACTGATCGTGCACAGCTTCTCCTTTCTCTGTCCGGTAAACCGTATCAAAGTCTTTATTTTTTTGTGCATTGTATTGATATTTTTGTGCAAAAAGCATATAATATAGGTACCAGTAGAAAGGAAGTGATACCATGGCTAAATCAACCACATGCAATATCAGCATTCGCATGGACAGTAATCTCAAAGCTGCTGCAGAAGAACTATACGAAGAACTCGGCATGAATCTTAGCACTGCCTTTAACATTTTCGTCAGACAGTCTCTACGCGAGCGAGGAATTCCTTTCAAAATAACAGAAGGAACTCCAAATAAAGAAACCGTCTCTGCCATGCTGGAGGCAGAAAGGATTGCAAAGAATCCTACCATAAAAGGATATCACGATGTAAATGAATTCTTTGCAGACCTCGATACATGACCAAATACGAAATCAAAAATACAACCCAGTTCAAAAAAGACTATAAACTTGCAAAACGCCGCGGTTTGAATATTTCATTACTGAAAGATATTGTTACAAAACTCGCAAATGGTGAATCACTAGATCCTAAATATAAGGATCACCCTTTATCCGGTAACTAGTTTGGCCATAGAGAATGTCATATTCAACCTGATTGGCTTCTCATCTATCGTTATGAAGAAGATGTACTTGTGCTCACACTTACCCGTACCGGTACTCACAGTGATCTGTTCAATTTATAGTTTTTCAATCAAAAACATCTAGTATAGCGTCCGATAAATAACTGGACCAATCGCGCAGAATGCTTTTTCGAGTGTGCAGGTCAAAAAACGTAGGCGTAGCGGGCTACGCTGAGGATTTTTGACCTGTGCAATCGGAGAAGCAGACAAGTGATTGGTGTAGTTATTTTCGAGACGCTATACTAGTATCAAGGAAGGGGGCGGGATTGCCGCCTCATGCCTATACCATTATCTCTCCTTGAGAAGTGCAGTGTAATTGTTACCTGAAACACAAAGATTTTTTCTCATATATAATATCAGGCGTACTCAGAAAGCTGTTTTAAAATACGCCTGACGAAATCCTAACGTATCATTCTGTTTGTCACTGATTTTTATCTGTGCTTAAAAACTTTGCATTTCCGCCGACACCATAAAACTTATCAAAGTATGCTTTTAGTCTTGCAATAACATTCTTCTTTTTATTTGCTCTGTTTCCTCCACCAAATCGACTGACAGGAGGCATAAGCTTATCAATATCAGTTCCTACAGTTTTTACTTCACCTTCTCTAAAAGCATTTTCAAGGAATTTGCGTGTTTCATCTTCTTTCAATTTTTCCTCTTCAATGATAATCAGAAGTTCACTCTCACGCATTTGTACAATGTAGTCATGCCACTCATTCATCACATCATCCACTTCATTGATTCCATTTATGAATGCCTCAATAAGCTCTTTTTTACTTCTAAGCTCCGGACTGGCTTCAATGGCTTTCCTTATCGTAATCAGGACTTCCTTATCTTCACAATGCGTATCATGATACTTTTTAACAAGCATAAGAATATAATCTATATTGATTTCTATCTGTTTGATTAATTCCACTTCAAATACTATATCATCAATAATATCTGTGCTTTCTCCATTGTCTCTTCTACTCTTCCACTCATCTCGTAAATCCTGATATCTGCCCAGATAATCCTGTAAATCTCTCTCTGACAACAACTCCTTTTCTTTGAACTCGTCGAAAGCTACCAGCAGATTTCTCATTCGCAAAATGGAACCAAATAGTGCAATAAAGTCTTTCTGATTCTGTCCCCCGATTATCTGCGGTTCAGTAAGAGGGAACTTATTTGTCAGATCCTCAATCATATCCACATATCCGGGCATCTGCTTTCCATCCACTGACTCATAGCCGTAATAATAATCTTTGAAGCTTTGCATCAATACAATGCCGCCGGCATTCTTATCTCCAAACAGTGAAATTGCAGAATCTACACATTTCTGTAAATTACGAAAACATACTACATTACCAAAAGTTTTAATGCTGTTCAGTATTCGATTTGTTCTTGAAAATGCCTGAATGAGTCCATGCATTTTCAGGTTCTTATCAACCCATAAAGTATTAAGAGTTGTTGCATCAAATCCGGTCAGGAACATGTTTACTACAATAAGCATATCAAGTTCCTTATTCTTCATTCGCAAAGAAACATCCTTATAATAACTCTGAAACTTCTCCGAAGAAGTATCATAATTCGTGTGGAACATCTGATTATAATCGAGAATTGCTCCATCGAGAAAATCTCTTGCTGTCTGGTCAAGTGCAGATGTATCTTCCGGATTCTCTTCATCAAGAATACCATCCTGTTCTTCCTCGTTTGCGCCATAACTATAAATCACCGCAAACTTGATTGCCTTGGTTGGGTCTTCCTTAATCTGCTTCCTAAATTCCTCATAATATGCTTTTGCCATCTCAACAGAAGAAACAGCAAAAATAGAATTGAAACCACTAAGTCTCTGTTTCTGCTTGATTTCTTCTATTTTTCCTCTATCCGCAGATGCTACTTCCGAAATGTTTGTAAGCGTGTTATATACATAGGTTTTATCCCCGCGATATGTCTTCTGGTCAAAATGATCCAAAATATATTTTGTAATCTTTGTAATTCTCTCAGGAGCTTCAAATGCTTTCTTTCTGTCTATATCCAGAACCATTTCATCATCTATATCCGGTTCAACAGCCATAGTTTTATGATACTCGACCTTGAAAGGAAGAACATTTTTATCATTAATAGCATCCACGATTGTATATGTATGTAGCTGGTCTCCAAAGGTTTGCTCCGTAGTTGCAAACTTAGGATTTTTCACTGAACCGGAATTTGCCGGAAATATAGGTGTCCCTGTAAAACCAAACATATAATATTTCTTAAAGCTGGAAACAATTGCAGCATGCATATCACCAAACTGACTGCGGTGACACTCATCAAAAATGATAACTATCTGCTTATCAAAAGCAGGGTGATCCTTCGCATTTTTCTTAATGAAAGTTGAAAGCTTCTGAATTGTTGTAATAATAATCTTCGACTTGGAATCTCTAAGCTGTCTCTCAAGAATGGCTGTCGAAGAATTGCTATTTGCAGAACCTTTCTCAAAACGGTCATACTCTTTCATTGTCTGATAATCTAAGTCTTTACGATCAACAACAAACAGAACTTTATCAATAAACTCAAGATTGCTTGCAAGTCTTGCTGTCTTAAAAGAAGTTAATGTTTTTCCACTTCCTGTAGTATGCCATACATATCCACCGGCAGCTATATCTCCATACTTCTTGTAGTTATGAGCAATTTCAATACGATTGAGAATACGTTCCGTTGCAGTTATCTGATACGGCCTCATAACCATAAGCATCTTTTCAGAAGTAAAAACACAATATTTTGTAAGTATATTCAAAATTGTATGCTTTGCAAAAAATGTCTTTGTAAAGTCTATCAGATCAGGAATAACACGATTATTTGCATCAGCCCAGAAGGAAGTAAACTCAAAAGAATTGCTTGTCTTTCCCTTCTTGGTGTTTGATGCTTCCGAATCCTTAATCGCATTATATCGTGTGCTGTTGGAATAGTATTTTGTATTTGTACCATTAGAAATTACATAAATCTGGACATACTCAAATAAACCATATCCGACACTAAAAGAATCTCTCTCATATCTATTGATCTGATTGAAAGCTTCTCTGATGGCTACACCTCTTCTTTTCAGTTCAATATGAACCAGTGGTAAACCGTTAACAAGTACGGTAACATCATATCTGTTATCGTGTCTTGCCCCTTGTTCTGTAGTAACTACATACTGATTAATTACTTGCAAGCGATTGTTATGAATATTCTTTCTGTCAATTAGTGTAATGTTCTTGGTCATTCCGTCATCACGCTTCAATACCTGAACATTATCTTCTTGAATCTTACAAGTTTTTTCGGCAATACCATCATTCCCATTAGCAATACACTCTTTAAAAAATCTATCCCATTCACTGTCAGAAAATGAATAGTTATTCAGCTCCTCCAGTTTGGCACGAATATTGGCAACCATATCCTCTTCTGTATGAATCTGCAAATACTCATATCCCTGTTCTGTCAGCATACGAATAAATTCTTTTTCCAACTCCGCTTCACTTTGATACGAATCAGAGCGTTGCTTTACCGGTTCATACTGCGTTACCACAGTATTTTCATTTGTCTCAGCTACAATATTAAAGTATGGCACTTATATCGCCTCCTTAATTTGATGATAATTCAAAGGATAACAGCTTATCCCTATAGTATTCATATTGTTTCTGTCTTGCTTCTATTTCAGCAGGTAAACCAACAGAAATATCGTTACATAACTTCTCAAATCTATCAAGAATTGATACAACTCTTTCTTGTTCTTTCTCTGTGGGTAACATAATTATAAACTCTTCTGTAACTGGCAACGAAATCTGTGGTAATGAACCCATTCCAGATGCAGACTTTCTAAGAAAATCCATATTATTTTTCATAATATAATACAAATATTTCACAGTTGTTTTGTTCTCATGTGTATATGCCCACATTTCATTTTTAAAGGTAAACGCTTCTTCATAATATACAGCATCAATCACCCCTCGAGATTGAATAAGTACTGCTGGATTTCTTGTAATATTTGCATTCGGAATATCTTTTTCTAGTGCTCTCACAACAGTTTTTCCCCCAGCAAAAATCATAATATCTCCATCTTTGCATTCTATTTCTTTCATCTTCCCTGCTGTAATTGGTGTTCCCTTTATTCTTGTAAAAACATCTTTTACCTTAACTGGTGCATAACCAAATACATACTGTAAAAGCTTAATTATGCTCTGTCTGTCTGTCTGTCTGTCTGTCTGTCTGTCTGTCTGTCTGTCTGTCTGTCTGTCAAGATTGTGTTGCCCGTCTCTGCAAATGTCAAGAGTAAATCTCTATAATATTCGTATTGTTTTTGACGTGCTTCAATTTCAGCAGGTAAGCCAATACTCAAGTCATTACATATCTGCTCGAAGTTATCCAGAACTTCTACAATTCTCTTTTGAACTTCATGACCTGGAATAGCCATTTCATATTCTCCAATTATATTCCCGGTTAACGAAGCACGAGTTGTAAACGCACATTTTCTTGTAACAAAATCCCTAAATGAATATGTTGAAAAACAGTATGCACAATATTCTGGCAGTAAATCATTTGTTTTGGGAGTTGCTTTTATAGTAAAGCCGTTAAATACACATTCTTCTAAATCAGCTAACATAACCGACGACCAGCCAATATCTTCAGCTGTTTCAGACGTTCTGGTAAACAACACATCTCCTCTATTAACTCTTAGCTTATTCATTTCATCCGGTGTACACTCAACAAGAGCTGTAATATCTTCTTTTCTTAATGCTCTATGGTTATATACATCAGTATATCTAATAAACGGAATACCACGCCCAAAAAACTCTTTTCCTTTACTTAATCCATTTCTAAAATCAAAAATGTCACCTAATTTCTTACGCTCTACCTTAGTATCAAACGACAATAATTGATTTCTATAAAAGGCATACTGTTTCTTCCGAGCTGTAAGCTCGGCTGTAAGTAACGTGAAAGAGTCCAGTACGAGGACTATTTCACGTTGTACCTCCAGAGGAGGTACAGGGATTACAAACTCTTCCGTTACCGGAAGAGAAATCTGTGGAAGTGAACCCATACCCGCTGCTGCTTCTCTAAAATAATCCACATTATTTTTTAGCACATAATAAAGATATTTGACGCTAACTTGCTCCGTTGAAGTATATGCCCACATTTCATTCTTAAAAGTAAATGGCATATCGTAGTATATAAAGTCAATAACCCCTCTTGATTGCACTAAAACCGCTGGAACTCTTGTAATATTTGCCTTTGGAATATCTTTTTCATCAGCATCTATCACCGTCTTTCCTCCAGCAAAAATTCTTATTTCTCCACCCTCTTTAGCAATTTCTTTCATTTTCCCAGCGGTAATAGGAGTTCCTTTTATTCTTTTGTATACATCCTTTATTTTTTTGAAACTCACACCTGTCGGACATAATTCATTTATCAGTTCATTCAATTTACTCATAACTTACACCTCGATTTCTGCGATAATCTTGTCTATCTCATCACGAAGCACCTGTTCTCTCGCAACAATTTCTTTAATCTCTGCATTCAACTTCACAATATCTATTTTTTCTCTTGTATCTTCTGCTTCCACATAAGAAGATACAGAAAGGTTGTAGCCATTCTCAGATATCTCATTAAAAGATACTAATTTAGAGAAGTGTTCTACATCTTCTCGGCTTGTAAAAGCATCAACAATTCTCTGAATATTATCTTCCGTCAGCTTATTGTTATTTGTCACCTTAATACATTCATTTGTTGCATCAATGAACAATACTTTATTATCTGTTTTACCTTTCTTCATAACCATGATACAGGTAGCGATAGATGTACCGAAGAAAAGATTGGCAGGTAACTGGATAATACAATCTACATAGTTATTCTCTACGAGATATTTTCTAATCTTCTGTTCCGCTCCACCACGATACATGATACCAGGAAAGCAAACAATAGCAGCCGTTCCATTCGGAGCAAGCCATGAAAGACTGTGCATAATAAACGCTAAATCCGCTTTACTCTTTGGTGCCAAAACACCGGCAGGTGCAAATCTAGGGTCATTGATTAACAGAGGATTGTCATCGCCTTCCCACTTTATGGAATAAGGCGGATTTGAAACAATAAGCTCAAATGGTTCATCATCCCAATGCTGAGGGTTAATAAGCGTGTCTTCGCATGCGATGTCAAACTTATCAAATCCTATATCATGCAAGAACATATTAATTCTGCAAAGGTTGTATGTAGTAATGTTAATTTCCTGTCCGAAAAAGCCATTTAAAACAGCTTCCTTTCCGAGAACCTTTTCGGCCTTGAGAAGAAGAGACCCGGAACCACAGGCTGGGTCATACACCTTATTTATTGTTTTCTTTCCAACTGTTCCCAGTCGTGTCAAAAGTTCTGAAACATCCGCTGGTGTAAAAAACTCTCCGCCGGACTTACCGGCATTAGAAGCGTACATTGTCATGAGATATTCGTATGCATCTCCAAACGCATCTATATCATGATCCTTTACTGAACCAAGATTCATATTTGCTACACCATCAATAAGCTTAACAAGTCTCTCATTTCTCTTTGCAACAGTGGAACCAAGTTTATTGCTATTCACATCAAAATCATCAAACAATCCTGCAAAGCTTCCTTCAGATTCGCTTCCTTTCGCTGATTCCTCAATATGGTTAAACACCCTCTCCAATGTTTCATTGAGGTTCTCATCATTGGCAGCCTTCGCCCTGACATTACAGAATAATTCTGACGGAAGAATAAAGAATCCTTTTTCTTCGACCAGACCTTCTCTGGCCTCCTCCACATCAGCATCATTCATTTTTGCGTAATCAAAATCCTTATTGCCGGCTTCTGCCTCTCCTTCGTTAATATATGCTGTAAGATTTTCAGAAACATATCTATAAAACATCGTTCCAAGAACATAATTCTTGAAATCCCATCCATCTACTGCTCCACGGAGTTCGTCCGCAATCGCCCATATTGCACGATGGAGTTCTTCCCGCTCTTGTTCCTTTTTATTATCAATCGCCATTTTATCTTCCTCCTGATAGGTTATTTTCCTTTACTTATTTTGCTGTCATTCACATAATCTACAAGGTCTGAAAATTACAATTCAATTCCTTGCAGATTCTCTCCAAAACTGACAATTTCACAGATGCACCATTTGTCACCTTTGCCATCGTGCTGGAATTAAGACCGGTTCTCTTACACAGTTCGCCTTTGTTCATGCCATTATCAATCAGCAGTTTCCATAATCCGTTATAACTTATTGCCCTGATTTTCCTTTTCTCATCAACAATACTATGCCAATTAACATTGATACCATCATACCACACGAAAGGAAAAAAGATTATATTTTTCTTTCAAAATGGCTAAAATGAAAGAAAAGCCTCACAGAGGCGATTTTGCGAATGGACTCTGAATAGTTACGAATACGTGTGTTACTGTTCGCTCCGTGAACATGAACAAGCCAGTGACTGCAATTCCTCCATGCAGTCACCGGCTTCTTTTAATCCATATTTTTCATTCTTACATTGCTTCCCGGTAGATCTTTGCAATCTCTTCCTGTGTAAATACAACCGGGTTGTTTGCTACTGATGCAGCCGATACTTTCATACAGTTCTCTGCCATCCACGGAATATCGTCTTCCGTAAGACCGAGACCGGTAAGTGTCACAGACAGGTTGATCTTCTCAAGAAGATCCCTGATCTGCTCTGCACAATCGGCAGCGCCGCTTCCGCCCAGAAGCTTTGAAATACGCTCAAACTTTGCTTCATTTCCCTTCCAGGAGGCTTCTACGATCACAGGTGTAAGAGCTGCCAGGCCGTTTCCATGTACAATACTATGAGCTCCGGCTGATTGCCGGCTCAGATGGTCTGAACCGTGAACTGAACTGGGTCTATGTAGCAGAAGATCAGACAAATTCCAGCTTTCTGCGAACGGGAGAACTGATCATCTCCACAGGAGCACTCTACGATCATACCGAAAAATGGCTCCTCCGGTTCATACGGACACTGATTGAAAAACAGACCTGCGGGCTGATCCTGAACGTTGGAAAGCATATCTCACAGGGCGATATCACTCCTTCGGTCATATCGCTCTGTGAGCAGTATGAATTTCCTCTTTTTGTGATGCCCTGGCATGTTCACATTTATGACATAACGCGTGATTACTACAACAGGATCTTTTCGGAAATGCGCTCTGAGAGCAATATCGGTTTCTATCAGATTCTGTCAGAAATCGGCAATCCGTCGATCCTGGACCGCTTTGTCGAGCAAAAGCTTTCCCCTGTACTCGAATATGACAGAAAACACAACAGCAATTTTGCTGATACTCTTTTTCTGTATCTGAGGTACTGGGGCAGCATCCGTGATGTTGCCTCCGAAAGCTACTGCCACCGCAATACCATTACAAACCGGATCCGCATCCTGCAGGAGCAGCTTGGTTTCCGCCTCGAGGATCCTTCCGAACGCTTCGAACTCATGGCTGCCTTTATGATCCGTGAATTCAATAAACTACAAAGAAGGACATGAAACTCAGCCTGCTCGTTCCCCCGTTGAAATACGTATGCGGCTGGTCTGACTCAAACCGGAAAAACTGATCCCGTGTAACCACGTGGATCCCATCCTCCAGACGGACAGAAAGCGTTCCCTCCAGCATAGCAATATACTCCTTTGTTCTCTCCCCGTGAGAACCGCTCTCATAGGTTCCGCCCGGTTCAATATCAATCCGGTAGATTTCCACTGTACGGTTATCGGCAATGGGAAAGCAGGTCCATACCTGGTACTGCCCCTCCACCGCTTTTGTCGGAGAAAGCCTGTGAATATCCACCAGATAGGAATCCTCCTGCGGCGGCTGTGTCAGATCCTGTAGTTCAATGCGCAGCCCGCTGATAATTTTCCCGAGAACTCCGATGGAGGGGTTTGCCTCACCCTTCTCGATGGTAGAAAGCATGCTTTTGCTGACTCCCGTCTGTTCCGCAACCACATCAAGGCTCATCCCTTTCGCCTTCCTGATCCGTTTCAAATTAATTGCAATATTGTGTGATAAATAGTCCACCTTGTCCTCCTGAAATGTATGTCGTTTTTTGCGTTTCCTCAGTGTATCATCAACTATTCTATCATAATAAAAAACGAATATCCACTGATTGTCCGACTGCATCTCCAAATATTTTGGTCACAAGGAACTGTTCGGAGTCAGTCACTATTCACACGTCAGCCAATTCGAAATGTTTTCTGTTGAAGAAGATTTATAAGTATTTGCCTCGGAAAGCTTGCTCACCGGAGGCAAATTTGATAAACTTATAGGACGAGAGCCCTGCTCGAGCAAAAGGAAAACCTCACAGAGACGATTTTGCGAATGGACTCTGAACAGTTACGTTTTTAAAAGGAAGAAGTGAATCAATTGAAAAAAGGCTTAATATTAGAAGGCGGAGCTATGCGTGGAATGTTTACTGCCGGTGTCATAGATGTGATGATGGAAAATGGAATTGAATACGATGGTATAATAGGTGTTTCTGCCGGTGCTGCTTTTGGCTGTAACTACAAATCAAAACAGATCGGAAGAGCTATTCGATACAATATGAAGTATTGCACTGACAAGAGATTTTCAGGAATCGGGAGTCTGCTAAAAACCGGAAATATCTACAATACGGATTTTGCTTACGGTGAAGTTCCTCTGAAATACGATGTGTTCGATTTTGACACTTATCAGAGCAATCCGATGGATTTTTATGTTGTATGCACTGACATTGAAACAGGGGAAGCCGTATATCACAACTATAGTGGAAAAGACGACCACTGTTTTGATTGGATCCGTGCCTCTGCTTCCATGCCTCTCGTATCTCAGATTGTGGATATCGATGGTCAAAAGCTTCTTGACGGCGGAATTTCCGACTCTATACCGGTTAAATACTTTGAAAAAATAGGGTATGATAAGAATATTGCCGTTCTTACTCAGCCTGAACATTATCAGAAAAAGAAGAATCATCTTATGCCCTTTATCCGGGTAAAATACAGGAAATACCCAAAACTTGTAGAAACAATGAAAAACCGTCATCTGGTCTATAACCAGACTCTTGCTTACATTGAAGAACAGGAAAAACAGGGAAAGCTATTCGTAATTCGCCCTAAAGAAAAATTACAGATAGGAAAGGTCGAAAAGGATCCGGAGAAGCTGAAAGAAATCTACGACATCGGAAGAGAAACGGCCATGTCGCAGATTTCTGGAATGAAAGAATTTCTCAATACATAACTTAACAGCATGTAACTGTTCAGAGTCATGCAGATTTATAAATATTTGCCTTGGGGAGCTTGCTCACCAGAGACAAATTTTATAAGGAAAGTCTCGAAGAGGCGATTTTGCGAATGGACTCGATGCCTTCGGATTTCTCCGCGCTCCAGCGCTCCCAAAATCCGAAAAACATCAATATTAATAATCTGCTTTCTGGTAAAAACGTCCGTTGATAAAATCGGTTTTTATTATGTTTACAAATGCAGTAGGGTCAATCTCATGTACTTTGTTCACAACGGTTTTCGCTTCCTCCTGGGATACGACCGAATACAGAAGCGTCATGGAACAGCCGGAGTAACACCCTTTTCCTTCAAAACAGGTAGCAGAATGCCTTGTCAGGTGGCTGATATTTTGATATACCTCATCCGGCTTTCGGGTCACGATAAACAGTGTGTTCTTCTTATACCGCTTATGCAGCATGTGGACTACCTGTGTGGATGTGAACTGGAAGATAATGGAGTAAAGAGCTGCATCCCATCCAAAGAGCAGTCCTGCAATGACCAGCACACAGGCATTCAGACACAGTACGTAATTCCAGATGTCACGCCCCTTCTTCTCCGAAAAATAAATAGCGATAAAATCAGTCCCTCCGGTACTGGTATTTCCGACCAGACAGAGAGAAATGGAAAATCCGTTGATCAGTCCCCCGAAAATACTGATCAGCAGCGTGTCATAAGTGATCGGCTGTGTGGGAATCAGGTCTGTCAGCGTACTGGTTAGAACAAGAACAAAGCAGGAACTGATCGTAAACTTTTTCCCGATAAACTTAAAGCCTATAAAAACGGGGATTGCATTCAGCAACAAATTCACTACCGTATAAGGAACGGATATATGCAGGAATTTTCCACAGATTTCCTGAATCAGAAGTGTAATTCCCGCAAATCCTCCCGGAAATAATCCTCCGGCTTTGACGAAAGTCTTCATATTTATTGCAAATATCACAGACGCAGCCAACCCAAACCCATAACGCTTCAGCTCCTTCTGAAAAAACAGCTTTTGTTTCATGATCCTACACCTCTCTTATCTTTCGTTTAAGTCCCACACAAGCAGAAGATAATTTCCATCAACTTTTTCACTATTCTATCATACAAAATCAAATTTTTCCAGTTTGTGTCAATAACATCTCGGACTGGCTGACTTATGAATAGTAATGAGAAATCTCTTTCTTGCCAGTATATACCCCATATGATACAGTGAAATCACCAAAACAGATCAATATTATGAGAAAAAGGAGGGATCATCCGTGAAAAAACTGTTCTTTTATGTTGCATTGTATCACTGCTGATGTGCTCTTTTCCTGTGCACACCAATAGCACGACTACCTCGATCGGTATCGGAAGAAACCATACGGGAATTGTCACAGAGGGCGGACAGCTGATCATGTGGGATCTCAATGACTATGTGCCGGTATATGTCCCGACAAAGGTCACAGACAGGTCATCAGATATTCGCTCCGTTCTTTTCCGCTGTTCGGAATCTTTCCCGCCTCTTCATCTCCCTCCTGATATTCTTCAAACAATTATATCTTTTTTTATTAAGTATGGGGATGCTTGCAGTTAGACAAATTACGCTCAGAATTACTGTAACAAGATAAAAATAGCTACCTGGCTGGACTGTAACATAACTGGTAACTGTTCAGAGTCATGCAGATTTATAAGTATTTGCCTTGGGGAGCTTGCCCAATGACCTAGTGATATCCTACTTCCGAAGCAGCCATTCTTTCAGTTCTGTATACTGCCCCGGTTGTTTCTCAAAAATATTTATATATTCTGTATTGGTCGTTCTGTCCCGAAATGCCGGATACAGAAACCCAAACTCCGGATTTCCCGGCTCGTACTCTCCTTCCAGCGGACTGATCGTGCACAGCAGGTAGGTATACACTTCCTCAGAACCTTCCAGCCATTCTCTGTCACTGCCTTTCACCGGCACATCATACCGTCCAAAATACAGGAAGCAAGCATACGGAACTCCCGGCTGGTAATGTTCTGCGATCAATTCATACATAATATCCTGAAATTTGTTTTTGTTGGACAGGGATTCCCGCAATTGCTGGATTGATAGAAGGAATTACTTATCTGTGCTCTAATGATGAGAACTTTCAATTAAAGCACCATGTACGGTTACAATAAAAAATGAAAAAAATAATTATAATCTTCTATTGGATCAGTATGTCAATGCTATTTTCATTACTTGTTATTAGGGAGCATAAACTTGACAAATTGACACATATTGGAAAATAGGTGGCTTATAAAAATCAAAGGGGTCATCCTGAAAACACAATTCAACGATATTCTAAAAATAATGTACTCTAAATAAGCTCGTCTATGTGGCGAGCTTATAATTGTTATCACCTTCATCTGTTACCAGTTTAATCTTTTTAACACCTGTAATATCCAGGCTGATTTTTTTCGCAGGTGTCTGGCTTCCCATCACACCACTCTCCCACGCCGGTTCTGTTGCATCATCCAGATATACCTTGAAAGTGACAGAAGACGGATTCACCTGATACTGTGCATAGTCAATACCAACCATTGTTTCAAAAGCAGTATAGACTTTTCCCTCTACCGAACAGACAAATTCTGACGGAGCATGGCCTCCCAGTCCCCTTTCATAGGTTACAGGATTTCAGTTCATCATAGCCATTCCGAATACTGTCGGCAGTTAAGTCAGACAGATATTCATACCCGTTTGCCTGAATCTGATACGTGGATCTGGTCCGCATTGCTGGTGGTATATTTTCCGGTTCCTTCTCTCGGAAGAAAATTTACCGTATTGAATTCTGTGTTCTTGCTCATCTGCGTCAGCCATCCGAACCCGCTCAGATAAATTTGAAGATATTGTACCACAATTTTCCTACGTTTACCAAACTGACAAAAACGGGCTTTTTCGAAATTGTTCAATTCAAAATCTCACGAGGTAGAAAAATCACCGGAAGTTAACTGTTAACCAACAGCAACAAGTTTTTATCTCATACATCAAACAATTGTATCCATTTCTTTACAAGCTTAGCCCCAAAATACAGAACTCCTGCTCCTGCAAGAATACAAACCGGCACTTTGATATATGCATAACTAAGATCCTGGGTTATCGTGTAATAAAAACCGGGAAGGTAAAATTGATTATATTTCGTTTGTGTCACTATGAAATTCAATAAAATAAAAAAAATACCCAGAAATACTTTTTCGACCATATGCGGTAAGATGATATTGATTATCTGAAATGCGATTGCTACAGGTATAAAACAAATAAAGGAATATAACATAGGCACAATAACAGCGCTGAATAAGATCTCTGCTCCCCTATCCCGCAATAGAAAACAGTTCACACAGGTGTAGCTTCCATAGGATACCAAAATAAGCAGCAAATTGACAAAGCATTTTGCTGCAATCACTTTTTCCGGTTTCTTTACCGTTGACAATACCAGAACCCATCCGTTATCTCTGCTTTCATTTTGCACGAAGAAGATGCTGATGAGTAATACAAAGAAAGGGAAAATCAAAGGTAAATAAATATTAGATATTATCACAAACGTATAGGCATCCAAAGGTATATCGATATAATCTGCTGCACGATCCACAATCCGGGTTCTAACAAATAGTCCCAGTATGACAGGTAGCAGAATTGATAAACACCCATAATACCATGCTTTATTTTTTATCCACTCACTTCGAATGTATCCAGCCATTTATGTTTCTCCTCTTCATCTCTAAATGTGTATATCCCGATTATTGCTTAATGTCAATTTAGAAAGCACAAGAAAAGATACTGTAAAAATTCCGGAAAGCACGATACTTGTGATTGCTTCTTTCACGGATGCTCTAAAGCAATGGGATATGTAGGTAGTTGGATATTGCACCAAAAACTGCACATTTTCTGTGTAATACAGTGAAATATTCAGAACCATAAACACACAACCAACCGGAATCAAGTAAACAATTCTCCTGAAAAGGCAGGTGAAAAGTAGATAAAATGCAATCAGCATACTTGCCGCTGCAAACTGCACACAAAATGATTTAACAAATAATGCAATCTCCAATTTTCCCTGCACACCAATTGCTTTTCCTATAAAAATCAAGCTTGCATAATCCACAACAAAAAATAGTAAAAAAGCAATCATGGCTATCACATATTTTCCAAACAAGACCTTTGATTTCCTATAGGGCGAACTAGATACCAGCATCCAGGCATTGTACTTTAATTCAATTGAAAAAATCTCATATACAATGGTGGCAGCTATGATATGACAGATTTCTGAAAAATAAAATACTGTCTGCTCTTTGAATATTAACTGCCAGTTAGAAAGTCCATACTCACTTTGATGAATGAGCAAATATGCTTCATACCTGTAGGTAAGGTCAACATACAACAGCGCATTGCTCAATAGCGGAAACAAAATACACAAAATGAAAAGTGTCTTTTTTTGCTTTAACAATTCATTTTTTATGATACTCATGGGCTTATTATTCACCTGCCTTTTGAAAACATTTCATATAGGACTCTTCGAGACTGTCAGAACCATACCGTTTTAATAATTCATCCATATTTCCGTTGTATACAATTGTTCCTTGACTGATCAAAATAATTTGATCTACGATTTTATCCAATTCACTTAAAATATGACTGGATATTAAAAATGTCACTTTTTGGGTTTCATGCAAATGAAGAATCAAGTTCCTGATTTCCACAATTCCCATTGGATCCAAGCCATTAATCGGTTCATCCCAAATCAGAAGCTCGGGATCTCCAATCAGTGAAAGAGCTATGGCAAGTCTTTGCTTCATACCCATCGAAAAATGTTTTACCTTCTTTTTATGCACATTTTCCAGACCAACCAGTCTAAGATATTCGTTTAGCTTCCCATCGGTGAGCTCTACATTCTTCATGTTTGCAACAATTTTCATGTTTTGAGAGGCACTTAAATTTCCATAGAAAGCCGGGCCACTGACAATCGCACCGATCAGACTTAACAGTTCCTCTTTGTTTTGAATCTCTGACCCACCAAAGAGACTGATATTACCTTCGGATGCCGGTAAAATCCCCAGTAAAAGCTTGATGATGGTAGTCTTTCCTGCTCCATTGGAACCAATAAATCCACAAATTGCATTTTTCCTGATGCAAAAGGTTGCATTTTTTATCACCTCTGCATTTCCGAATTTTTTGCTGACATTTTCAAATTTAACAATATTATCCATTTTTTGACATAACAATTCTCACTGAGAATTATTACATAGCTCCTTTCTATGATTTGCGTTTTCCATATAGGGCACCAACAATTACTCCTATACACAGGCCTGCGCCGGCACATGTTGAAAAATCTATATGAAAGAGTTCTGCTATAGTAACTCCGTACAGCACTCCCAGGCACATTCCAATTGCCATACCATAAAGAACTTTATTTTTTTTTGAATCCATGCTCTCACTCCTCACTATTCAAATAGAGATGATAGTACTCCGTCTTCTTATTCATCAATTCATTATGGGTACCCTCTTCTACAACAGCACCTTCCTTAAACACATAAATTTTATCTGCATCAATAATGGTAGAAAGTCTATGGGCAATAATGATTTGTGTACAACCGATGTCACGCAAATGATTTGTAATCCGCTTCTCATTAATGGTATCAAGTGCGCTGGTAGCTTCATCCAATATGACGATTTTAGGCTTGAGAAGAAGCACCTTCGCTATAGCAATTCGCTGCCTCTGCCCGCCCGACAGGTTTGTTCCCATTTCAGAAACAATCGTCTGAAAACCCATAGGCATCTGCATAATCTCATCATAAATATGAGCTGCCTTACAAGCCTCTACCACTTCCTCCTCAGTGACTTCCTGACGATTCATGGTAATGTTATCCCAGATACTGCGGTTTAACAGATACACTTCCTGGGGAACTACACCAATCTGACCACTCAGGGAACTTTTCTTAATCTCATTGATATCGACCCCATCAAAGTATACACTTCCGTTGGTCGCAGCATATAATCCGGATACCAGCTTTCCTATTGTGCTTTTTCCGGAACCGGATTTACCAACCAGCGCGATTCGCTGTCCCGGCTCTATCTCTATATTTATATGATGCAGTATCTCCATAGAATCTTTTGTATAGGAAAAAGACAAATCCTTTATCTCTATCTTTCCACTCATATCAATTTCGTTTTGACGGGTATACCCCTTTTCTTCTTCCTCACACCAAATGTCGTTTACACGGTTTAAATAGCTAGAAGCCAGCACAAACTGTGTATATGAGCTAAAAATGGATACTTCCGTACTAAACATCATCGTTGCAAGGCTTTCAAATGCCACCACCTCACCAAGCGACATGCGATTACAGTAATATTGTTGGATTCCCAAGAGCAGAATAACAATTGGAGCAAAAAATTGAAATGTGTTGGTTACAGTTACATATAAATTATTTAAACTATACCTGAATTATTCACGGTACAGTATCTGAACTGATAACTGTTCCATGAATTTGAAAATTGATCCATG
>UQCM01000011.1 GCA_900539525.1 uncultured Blautia sp. | reverse complement strand
AATTGACGGGGCTAATGTTTCACTTATTTTGGGACATTTTCAAAAATGCTTGACATGACTTTTTGCAAAAGCCGACACAGGAGGCCAGTTGATCCAGTGTTTGAAAGGTATAGCCCATTTCTTTCCATTTTGCGAGCAATTCATCTAAAATCTGCGCATTTGTACTGGATGTATTGTGAAGAAGAACAACGGCGCCGGGGTGAATACGTCCAAGTAGCTTTTCGAATGCCTCTTCACGACTAGGCTGCTGATCCTGGTACCAGTCGACGTAGGCAAGGCTCCAAAAAAATGTGCAGTATCCCAGATCCTTTGCCATCTGAAGATTTTCTGTGCTGTATTTTCCCTGAGGCGGACGATAATACTTAACCATCTCTTTTCCTGTGATTTCCCTGTACAATGTTTCGACATCCGTCAATTCTTTCAGGAAAGTATCCTTTGTAGATATTTTTGACATATCCGGGTGATGGTAAGTATGGTTTGCAACAATGTGCCCCTCATTTGCCATACGCCTGATCAGATCAGGATTTTCTTTAACAAATGTTCCTACCGTAAAAAAAGCTGCAGGTACCTGATGTTTTTTCAAAGCATCCAGGATGATGGGTGTGTTTCCGTTTTCATACCCGCAGTCAAACGTAAGATAAATCACTTTTTCGTCTGTGTCTTCAGCGTAACAGGCATGAAAACGCTCAAGTTCCTGAAAACTTGCATTTGCTACAGGCGGTGCTCCCTCTTCCTGGAAACTCAGTCCCCAGTTTTCTGCTTGTGAAAGAAGTTCCGGGACAGCAGCAAAAGACAGTTTTTTGCCTGCCAGATGCCCGCTGAAATATGCAAGAACAAAAAGAAGTGTGATTTTTATGAGCACAATGGCTTTTTCGCGATGACTCATAGAAAGCTCCGGAATCGTTTTACATTAAATATATTTTTGTTCAAAAAATATATGCAAAATTAATTAAAAAAACACTTGCAAAAATCATGAAAAGTGTATATAATGACTGAGTCAGCAATCACGAGGCATTGAATGACAGGCTGAAATAGCTCAGTCGGTAGAGCACTTCACTCGTAATGAAGGGGTCGAGGGTTCAAGTCCCTTTTTCAGCTTTTTATGAAAATACCGGAAATCTGTTTGATTTGTTTAGATTAAACAGATTTCCGGTATTTTATCTTGAAAGAAGATAAGATTCCCGCTTCTATTGGTCGAGAGTGAAACGAATTCGTCTTGGTAGTAGTCCAATCGCCTTCAGGATAAAGCCTCCTGTGCACCTCGCAGCAATATGCCAAGGTGTACCTTATTTAGAGTTGCCTGTGTTTGCACTATTGATTTCCGCTTGATTATGGACTATAATACAAAAGGATAGTATTAATACTTCAGATAAAGGTATTTAACTACGATAGTATTTGTTGAGATCAAATGGAGATTTTTATGCCATATATAAGTACAAATCTGAGAGATGATATTAAAATTGAAAAAATTGTTTCGATTCATTATTTTGAGTACATGAATAATTTCATATTCGAAGGCGAAGCACACAATTTCTGGGAGTTTTGTTGTGTTGACAAGGGGGATGTGGAAGTAAGTGCAGATGGTGTACCACATTTACTTCATAAAGGTGAGATCATATTTCATAAGCCAAATGAATTTCATACTCTAAAGGCAAACGGGAAAACAGCTCCTAATCTGGTTGTTATGTCCTTTCACTGTTCATCATCCTGTATGGATTTCTTCCGGGATCGTGTGCTTACCATTACAGATGAAGAACGCAGTCTTCTTGCGCAGATTATTACAGAGGCGAGAGAATGCTTTTCTTCGCCTCTGGATGATCCGTATTTACTGAAGCTGGAGCGAAAAGATCCTTCTCCTTTTGCTTCTGAGCAGCTGATACGGATTTATCTGGAGCAGTTTCTTTTGCAAATGTGCCGCCGCTGCCAGAAAAATGAATTTGTGCTTCCGCCCGTGAAGTCCATTAAAAAATCGAACGATTTGCAGATTTATGACAGAGTGCGGCTTTATCTGGAAGCACATTTATATGAGCATATCTCGATTGAAAGCATATGCCGTGAAAATCTGATCGGGCGCTCTCAGCTTCAGAAGATTTTCCGGGAGCGAACCAACAGTGGTGTGATCAATTATTTTTCTAAAATGAAGATTGATGCGGCCAAGCAGATGATTCGGGAGAGTAATCTGAATTTCTCTCAGATTGCCGAGAAGCTCGGTTATACTTCCGTACATTATTTCTCCAGACAGTTTAAGAAAGTGACGGGAATGTCTCCTTCAGAATACGCCTCTTCGATCAAGGCATTATCGGAGAGGAAATCCAGAGAATAATGCTCTGTGTTCTTTTTCCAGCTCCTGATAAAGCTGCAGGGAGTTCCACCATCCGTTGTCAGGTGTGACAATTGCTTTATAAGGAACAGAGATACCTTCTTTTTTCATCCTGTCCAGTAAGGAATCAATTTTATCGGGATTGACAGCCATCACCAGCATTTCGCCAGGGAGTTCTTCTCCCTGGTATTTTTTTTCAGTTCCTGTTTTTTCTCCTCCCAGAAGCTGAAAAATTGTCTTCAGATATTCTTCCTTTTTCACCTGACGGATGCGTATGTGCAGAGGTGTGCATATTTTTTTCAGGCAGTTGATTCGTTCCTCCCTGGTAATATGATAGATCAATAAGGTCTCGCTCATGTTTTCTGTCCGTTTCCTTTCCTGTTTTGCTCTTTGCCTTTCCTGTGTTATTGTAAATGATAAAAGGACAAATTTCAAGTCAGATGGAACTTGCTGATGTGTGAAAATTAACAAAAGAAATTGCAGTACAGGTAAAAATACTATATAATAAGCCTATGGCAAAGCCAAATATTATAAGAAAAGGGTGGTACAAATGAAAAAATTTTTCGAGGAGTTCAAGGCATTTATCAGCAGGGGGAATGTGATGGATATGGCAGTCGGTATTATTATCGGCGGTGCATTTACGGCAGTTGTGTCATCACTGGTTGAGGATATTATTTCTCCTGTCCTTGGACTTTTCGGCGGTCTGAATTTTGATCAGATGAGTGTGAATCTGATCGGTGACGTTACATTGAATTATGGAAAATTCATTACTGCGATTATTAATTTTCTGATCATGGCGTTTGTAATATTTACGATCGTGAAGGTGATGAATTCAGTAGCGGCAAAGATGAAGCCGAAGGAAGAGGAAAAAGCACCGACGACAAAGAAATGTCCGTTTTGCAAAAGTGAGATTTCTATTGAGGCAGTGAGATGCCCGCATTGTACTTCCGTACTGGAAGAGACTGAGAAGACAGCGTAACAGTTCGCGGGATGGGAAGAGAGAAGGAGAGGGGATTGTTTATGGAACGATACATAAAGAGATTTATTGCGGTGATATTGGCGATTGCAGTGGGGTTTTCGATGATGCCGATGCAGAAGATTCAGGCAGTATCCAGTGTTATTTTTTCGGAAGAGCAGGAAATAGCAATCGGCAGTTATGGATCAGAGCGCTCCGTACTTTTTAATGACGGATGGAAGTTTTATCTGGGGAAACTGGATTCAGCGAAAGACCCGGAATATAATGATGCATCATGGATGCAGGTGACTCTGCCGCATGATTTTAGTATCCGTCAGACATTCACGACAAATGGAGAGGCAGAAAGTGGATTTCTTCCGGGGGGAACCGGATGGTATCGGAAAAAGTTTACACTGCCTGATACGTGTGAGGGGAAAAGAGTGGTTCTGAATTTTGACGGTGTATATTCCCATGCGCTGGTTTATATTAATGGAAGCAAAGTGGGTGAACACCACTATGGTTATACCTCTTTTGCTTTTGATATCACGGATTACGTGACATGTGACGGAGCCACGGAAAATGTAGTCGCTGTACAGGCAACAAATAATATCCCTTCCAGCCGCTGGTATTCCGGGAGCGGGATTTACCGTGATGTGAAAATGCTCATTACGGATCCTGTACATGTTGCGTGGAACGGCACGTATGTCACCACTCCGGATATTGAAAATCACAGTGGAACGGTAGATATTTCTGTGGATGTGGAGAATGATAGTGCACAGACTGCAAATGTGACGGTTCGCAACCGTGTGTTTGAGAAAAATGGCACGGAGGCTGTAGCATCGGCAGAAACGGAAGTGAGGATAGAAGCTCATGGTACGAAGACGGTGAATGCAGATCCGGTGGTTCCTTCCCCCAGGCTCTGGTCACTGGAGGAACCGATTCTATACTATGTAAGGACAGAAATCATACGAAACGGAGAAGTCATCGATACTTACGATACAACGTTCGGATTTAAATGGTATAGGTTTGTGGATAATACAGGATTCCAGCTGAATGGCAAAAATGTGAAGATACAGGGCGTATGTATGCACCATGACCAGGGAGCTTTGGGTTCTGCTGCGTATTATGATGCCATGTATCGCCAGCTTTCCATTCTGAAGGATATGGGAGTGAATACCATACGTGCAACACACAATCCGTATGATGAGGATTTTGTGGACATTTGCAATGAACTTGGAATCATGGTGATCGAAGAGGCCTTTGATGGATGGGCATGGCCGAAAAACGGAAATTATAACGATTTTTCTACCCATTTTAACACACAGCTTACGTCGGATAATCATATCATTGACGGAGACAGTTCTATGACATGGGCGGAATTTGCTATCAAATCCATGGTGAAACGTGACAGGAATGATCCTTCAATCATCCTCTGGTCCCTGGGTAATGAGATCCAGGAAGGTGTATCGAATGGATACTCCAAAGACTGGAGCTCGATTGCTGTAAATCTCATCCAGTGGGTGAAAGAGGTAGACACTGTTCACCCGACCACGTCCGGAAGCAATGACAGATCGGCAGGTGGTGTAGTAGGAGCAGTGAATGGACTGATCTACCAGAATGGCGGTGTACCTGGCTTTAATTATGGTTCAGGAAGTGACATGGATAGCCTGCATAATACGTATCCGGTCATTCTTTACAGTGAAACAGCGTCCGCTGTTACCAGCCGCGGAATTTATGTATCACAGGAAAGCAGGGCAAATGCAGATGGGAAGTATCATCTGACCTCCTATGATACCTCCAGTGTCGGATGGGGAAAGACAGCACATGATTCCATGTGGGAGGTAGCTACAAGAGACTACCTTGCCGGTGAGTGTGTGTGGACTGGTTTTGATTATATCGGAGAGCCGACACCATGGAATGGTACCGGAACAGGAAGCGTCTCCGGTGCGGGAGCGATACCGAACAGCAGCTACTTTGGCATTGTGGATACAGCAGGGTTCCCGAAAGACACCTATTATCTCTATCGAAGTCAATGGAATAAAAAGGAGAACACGCTTCATCTTGTCACGGCATGGGATTCTGATAATATGATGGTGTCAAATGGAAAGACGCCGGTATGGGTCTATTCCAATGCAGCCAGAATAGAGCTGTATCGCGACAACAAAAAGGTGGGAACGGCAACACGTAAGGTGAATACGACTGCAGCAGGCCATACGTATTATACTTATACAACACAGAGTAACAATTCCAGTCTCTGCAGTACTTCCTCCGGATCAAATGGAAGCTCGCTGTACGCGGTATTTCAGGTGGCATTTACAGAGGGAACGATTTCCGCAAAGGCATATGATGAAAGCGGAAATGAGATTACCGGTACCTGTGCGGGGAATACTTCTGTATCAACACCGGGCACAGCAGGCAGACTGGAAGTGAAGAAGAGCACAAGTGAAATTCAGGCTGATGGAAGCAGTCTGTCCTACATTGAGGTAGAAGTACAGGATGCACAGGGAAATCTGGATACGACAGCTGTGAATACGATTCAGTTTACCCTTGAGGGTGCCGGAGAAATCGCAGGTGTGGACAATGGTGATCAGGCAACCGTCAATAAATACCAGCAGAGCTCAGTACTGAAGAGTGCGACATCGGCACAGATCAATGCGTATGCCGGAAAAGCGCTGGCAATCATCCGATCCACAACAGAGGAAGGCGGCATTCATGTAAATGTAACTTCCAGCGGACTTACCGGAGGGACAGCAGTCATTTCCTCACAGTCTGATTCCGGCAGTGAAACAGGTGAAAATGCTATCGTAAGCTATCAGATGTCAAAGCACTGCTATGCGCCTGTCGGAACGTCATCCATTACACTACCGGAGAAACTGACAGCATCTTATAAAGATGGAAGTACAGCTCAGCTTTCGGTAACCTGGGATTCTTATGACAACGCAAACCTTCAGAGGCCCGGTCTGTTTACCATCGAGGGTACGATGTCGGATGAGGTACAGAGAGTGAAAGTCAGCCTTACTGTGCATGTGTATGATACGATCGCAGGTGCTGAGAATTATTCTGCGATTACGCGTCCCGGAGAAATGCCTGTGCTTCCTGGTACAGTGATGACTTTTTATGCGGACGGAACAGAATTTGAGGAGTTTCCTGTTTCATGGAATACCGGATCTCTGTCAGAGAGCAGCTTTGAGAAGGAAGGCGAAATCGTAATCATAGAGGGCAGTGTTTCTGCACCCGGAGGTACCTGTCCGGTGACAGCAAGTATCCGTGTGGCAGCACCGATTGAAGGTGAAATTGCCAATATTGCACCGGTTGCCAGTTCTCTTACGGAGAGTTGTCCGGTTCCGGCAGATACACTGGAATCTCTCAGAGATGGCAGAAAATACAGTCCTGCTGCCGACGGAACGTCTCTGAGGTGGACCAACTGGAATTCCAGAGGGGATGCTGCTCTTACAATGACGTGGGATACGGCACATACGGTGAATCAGATCAATCTGTTTTATTATATTACTGCTACCGGAGGAATGCCCGAAAATGTTACATTCCGCTATTCACTGAATGGCAAGGATTTTACAGAGATCGGCTATGAGTCACCTGTCCGGATTCCGGATGTTGACGGGGCAAATGTAGAAGATAAAGATAAGGTTCTGAATGGATACAGCTATACCTTTACGCAGAGTATCAATCCTGTGGCAATTCAGATTTTTATGGAACAGAAGAGCGGTTCGAATGCTTTTCTGGGGCTTACAGAGGCAGAGGTGATGGCAACCAGTTATACCTATCCGGCGAATACTTCAGCAGTGCTGGATGGAATCAGCATCAACGGTACAGCAGTCAGTGCATTCAATGCTCTGGATACTGAATATGAGGTTCATTCCCTGGAGAACATTACAGTATCCAGCAATCAGAACGTGGCAGTTACGATTCTTCCGGCAACAGATGACAGTGTGACGATTCTTACAGTGTCAGAGGACGGACGGGAAAGAAAGACCTATAGACTGTTACTGGCGAAGAGTACGGAGGAAGAACAGTTAGAGAAGGCAAAACAGAATCTGAGAGACGCAATTGCCGAAGCAGGTGAAAAGCTGGCCTCAGATTATACACAGGAATCCTATGCAGAGCTTCAGAGAGCAAAAACATCAGCAGAGAATGTGCTTGCAGATACAACTGCCGGGAAGGAAGCGATTGACGCGGCACGGGCAGAGCTGCAGAATGCACTTGTAAATCTCCAGCCGGCAGACATGGAAGATACTACAGAGGTTCTCAGAATCCTGAACGAAACCATTGCAGAAGCGGAAGGAAAAGCAGAGGAGAATTATACAAAAGAGTCTTATGAAAATCTGAAGAATGCGCTTGCAGAGGCAAAGAAACTGCCTGCGACCTCTTCGAAGGCAGAGATTGAGACTGTAAATACGAAACTCCGGGAGGCGCTGGAAAGTCTGGTAAGGGCAACGGAAGAACCGACAGACGATACGGAAATCAAAGAAGAAAAGGCCAGGCTTGACAGTGAACTGGAAAAAGCTGCCGGAAAGGATGAAACAGAGTATACGAAGGAGTCCTTTGATGTATTAAAGGCAGCGGTTGCGAAGGCTGAATCTGTAAAGAACAATCCTGAGGCAAAGGTTGAGGAGATAAAGGAGGCATTTTCTGCATTACAGAGTGCATTGTTGAATCTGCAGTTAAAATCTTCAAAAGAGACAGAGGAAAGTGAAAACGGCGGAAGTAATAACGATAACAACAATAATAACAATAGCAATAACAACAATAGCAATAACAACAATAGCAATAACAACAATAACAATAGCAATAACAACAATAACAATAGCAATAACAACAATAACAACAATAACAATAGCAATAACAACAGCAGCAATAATAATGGAAATGGCGGGCAGAACCAGACACCTGACCCGGGAATCAGACTTCCGGAGAAAGGAAAAACATATTCTGTCGGACTGGCATATTACCGGGTAACAGTATTCTCTGAAACAGAGAAAACAGTGACTTATGTGAAACCGAAGAGAAAGAACCTTAAAACAATCACAATTCCGGCATCGGTAAAAATTGAGGGCGTGACCTTTCAGGTAACTGCAATTGCAGATAAAGCGTGCTGGAAGAATGGAAAGCTGTCAAAGGTTATTGTAGGCAGAAATGTGAAGGTGATCGGAAAGTCAGCATTTGCCGGAGACCGGAAACTGAAAAGCATGATCGTAAAGAGTATGTCCCTGAAGAAGGTCGGAAAGAGTGCTTTGAAAGGGATTCATGCGGGCTGTAGAATCACTGTTGGAAAGAAGCAGCTGAAGAAATATACAAAACTGTTTCGCGGGAAGGGACAGAAGGCTTCTGTAAAGGTGGGTTTACAATAATTTCAATCTGTGCTATCCTTAATCCGTCAGTTCAGAGAAAAGAGGAGATGGAATCATGAAAATCGCTATAGGAAACGATCATGCAGCAGTGGAAATGAAAAACGAGATCGTCAGATATCTGGAGGAAAAAGGATATGAAGTCATGAATATCGGGACGGATACAAAGGATAGCTGCAATTATGCGGAATTTGGAGAAAAAGTGGCGAATCTGGTAGCATCGGGGGAAGCAGACTGCGGAATCCTGATCTGTGGAACGGGAGTAGGTATTTCTCTTGCAGCTA
Source organism: uncultured Blautia sp. (assembly GCA_900539525.1). GTDB lineage: Bacteria > Bacillota > Clostridia > Lachnospirales > Lachnospiraceae > Hominisplanchenecus_A. The sequence continues at coordinate 60,192 of UQCM01000011.1, read as the reverse complement.
ACAAGGTGAATGGAATCCGTGCCTGTGTGTGCAGTGAACCGCTGACAGCACAGCTTTCAAAGCAGCATAATAACAGCAATATTCTTGCTTTCGGGGCACGCATCATCGGGATCGAGACGGCGAAAATGATCGTGGACTGCTGGCTGAATGCGGAATATGAGGGCGGCAGACATGAAAAACGTGTTTCGTATCTTACAGCAATTGAAGAAAAGCAGAAAAGGTAACAGTTAAAGGCACTGGACAGTTAGCAGAAAAGATAGAAGAGATCAGTTCAAAGTATGTCTGACATAATGAAGGGGGACAAGGGATGAACGATTTTAAAGAATGGCTTTCGGATTATCTGAGATATTTCCTGCTGGCATTTATTATCATTCTTATTATCAGTGCGGCAGTTCTTGGAATCAGCATTTACTCGAAGGTAGTGAATGGTAGTGAAAAATCCGGAAGGGAGACAGAGACGGTCAGTGAGAAGGATAGCATGTCAGAAAGTGCAAAAGAAACGGAACCGCTTACCGTAAACGGAACAGAAAAAGAATCGGAGAAAGTGACAGAAGCACAGACAGAAAAGGAAACAGAAGCACAGACAGAACCAGAGACAGAGCCGGAAACTGATGTACAGACAGAAATACAGACGGAGCCGCCGACAGAACCAGTACCGGAAACAGAACCGCAGCCGGTATATCTGACGATGCAGGGGAGTTGTTATCTCAGGGCAGAACCAAGCATGGAAGCAGAAATCATCGGAGAGTACTGGGCCGGAACGACAGTAGAGTTTCTTGAAGATGCAGGAGGATGGTATAAGGTCCGTGTAGACGGTATGACAGGATACATGGGAGCCAGGTTCTTCTAAAAGAACCTGCGTGAAATCTCTTACCGTTTCAGTGAGTATGATATTCGGGTACATCTGTCAGAATACCGGTGTATTTTCCGGAAGTAACAGGAGAAATCGTATGACGAAGAAACAGAGAGCCCTGGAGGTTATTGAAAGACTAAAGAAGGAATACCCGGATGCCGGATGTACGCTTGACTATGACGAGGCATGGAAGCTGCTGGTCAGCGTACGTCTGGCTGCACAGTGTACCGATGCCCGTGTGAATGTGGTAGTAGAAAAGCTGTATGAGAAATATCCGGATGTGAATGCACTGGCAGATGCTCCGGTTGATGCGATTGAAGTGATTGTAAGGCCGTGTGGCCTTGGCAGGAGCAAGGCAAGAGATATCAGTGCATGTATGAAGATTTTAAAGGAAGAGTATGGTGGAAAGGTGCCTGAGGATTTTGATGCCCTTCTGAAGCTTCCAGGCGTAGGACGAAAAAGTGCGAATCTGATCATGGGTGATGTATTTGGAAAGCCTGCGATTGTGACAGATACACATTGCATCCGTCTGGTAAACCGGATCGGTCTGGTGGATGGTATTAAGGAGCCGAAGAAAGTCGAAATGGCACTGTGGAAGCTGATTCCGCCGGAGGAGGGCAGTGATTTCTGTCACCGTCTGGTTTATCATGGCAGGGATATATGTACTGCCAGGACAAAGCCCTTCTGTGACAGATGCTGTCTGGAAGAAGTCTGTAGAAAAGCGGGCGTGTCATAAGAACGAAAACAGATACGATAGGGAATTTGAAGAAACGCTTATATTACAAAGGAGAAATCCGGATGAAAGTTTTTGTATTTTCATCCGGATTTTTATGAAAAAAGATGATTATCAGGATATTTCGCAAAATACCTATGGCTATTTTACTTGATTAATGATAGAATTGATACAAAGCTTTGTGTGAAATATATACAAAAGCGGGAAAAGGAGGAATTTTATGAAACAACGTGTTAAAAGACTTATGGCTGTTTTGCTTTCGGTTGCGATCAGTGTACCGGTGCTTCCGGTGCAGAGCATCATGGCAGCAGCACCGGTGGTGAGCTTCACAGAGGCTCAGGACACTATGGTCAGTCATTATGGGGAAGAACGCTCCAGTTTGTTTAATGATGGATGGAAGTTCTATCTGGGAAAATCAGCTGCGGCACAGAACCCGGACTTTAACGATGCATCCTGGGAGAACGTGGATCTTCCGCATGATTTCAGTATTTCACAGGAATTCACAACCAGTGGAGAGGCAGAGAGTGGTTTCCTTCCGGGCGGAACCGGCTGGTATCGAAAGAGTTTTGTTCTTCCGGAATCCTGTGCAGGAAAAACGCTGGAATTAAACTTTGACGGTGTATATTCTCATGCAACTGTGTATGTAAATGGTACAAAGGTCGGTGAGCATCGCTACGGATATACATCCTTTGCCTTTGACATCACGGATTATGTGAAATGTGATGCATCTACAGAGAATGTGATCGCGGTAGAGGCTGTGAATAACATACCTTCCAGCCGCTGGTATTCCGGAAGCGGTATTTACCGTGATGTACATCTGATCGTTACAGATCCTGTTCATGTGGCTCTGAATGGTACCTTTGTTACCACGCCTAAGCTGCAGGAGAGTAACGGAACTGACGGAACAGTAAGTGCGGCTGTAGAGGTACAGAATGACAGCACTGCGACAGCAAATATCACTGTCAGAAATACAGTTTATGAAAAAGACAGTACAACAGCGCTGGTAAGCACAGACAAGACAGCGACAGTGGCAGCAGGTGCTGTGGAGACAGTACAGGCGGAGCTTGTGGTTCCATCACCAAAGCTGTGGGATATCGGTGTACCGAATCTGTATGTTGTAAGGACAGAGATCCTGAAGGATGGAAAAACGGTAGACAGTTATGATACAGAGTTTGGTTTCAAATGGTATGAGTTTGTTGCAAATCAGGGATTTAAACTCAATGGAAAGAATGTAAAGATCAATGGTGTATGTATGCACCATGATCAGGGTGCCCTTGGTTCTGCAGCATACTATGATGCAATGTATCGTCAGCTCACGATCCTGCAGGATATGGGAGTAAATACGATCCGTGCAACACACAATCCCTATGATCAGGATTTTGTAGATATCTGTAATGAACTTGGAATGCTGGTGATCGAAGAGGCCTTCGACGGATGGTCACGTCCGAAAAACGGAAATTCGAATGACTTTGCTGCATATTTCAAGAAGAATCTGACAGAGGATAACCAGATCATCGGTGGTGACAGCTCTATGACATGGGCAGAGTTTGTTATCAAATCCATGGTTAAGCGAGATAGAAATGATCCTGCGATCATTCTGTGGTCCCTGGGAAATGAGATCGATGAGGGTACAGATGGACAGAATGGGGAATTCCCGGAAATCGCTGCAAACCTGATCCGTTGGATCAAAGATCTGGATCAGGTTCATCCGGCAACAATAGGAAGTAACAGAAGAACAAGCGCCGGTAATATCGGCGAAGTCATCAATACGATTCAGGCAAGCGGCGGTGTTCCAGGCTTCAACTATGGTGGAATCAATGAAATTGATAACCTTCATAACACCTATCCGGTGATCCTCTACAGTGAGACAGCTTCCGCTGTTACCAGCAGAGGTATTTATGTATCTCAGAGGAGCAGCGCCGATGCAGATGGAAAGATGCATCTGACCTCCTATGATACCTCCTGTGTAGGATGGGGAAAGACGGCTCATACATCCATGTGGAATGTTATGACCCGGGACTATCTGGCAGGTGAGTGTGTCTGGACCGGCTTCGATTACATCGGTGAGCCGACACCGTGGAATGGAACAGGAACAGGTTCGGTTTCCGGACGTGGAGCAGCACCGAACAGCAGTTATTTTGGCATCATTGATACAGCGGGATTCCCGAAGGATACCTATTATCTGTATCGCAGCCAGTGGAATCAGAATGCCAATACCCTGCATCTCGTTACTGCATGGGACAGTGCAAATATGATGCAGTCCAATGGAAAGACGCCGGTATGGGTTTACACGAACGCAGCAAAAGTTGAGCTGTACCGTGACAGAACGAAGATCGGAACAGCTACGAGAACAGTAAATACAACAGAGGCAGGACATACGTATTATACGTATACAACAGAAAGCAATGATACAAGCATCTGTACAACAACATCAGGCAGCAATGATACATCGCTTTATTCCGTATTCAATGTAGCTTTTCAGGATGGAACGATTTCTGCAAAAGCATTTGATGAAAGCGGAAAAGAAATCACGGATACCTGCAGTGGAAAGAATTCCGTGTCTACACCGGGCGCAGTGAGCAGACTGAATGTAAAGCAGAACAGAACCGAGCTTCAGGCAGACGGCAGCAGCCTTGTATACATTGAAGTGGATGTGGAGGATGCAAACGGAAATCTGGATACTACAGCAGATAACACCATTAACTTCACACTGGAAGGAAAAGGTGAAATCTTAGGTGTAGATAATGGAGACCAGGCATCAGTTGAGAAATTCCAGCAGCCGTCCGTTCTGGAAAGCACAACATCTGCAAAGATTAAGGCATACGCAGGAAAAGCACTGGTAATCGCAAAATCTACAACACAGTCCGGAGAATTTACTGTAAATGTTTCTTCTAACGGTCTGACAGGAAAAACAGTTAATGTAACAACGACTCCTGTGGATGGAAAGAGTGAGAATGGAATCGTAAGCTACCGTATGTCCAGACATTGCTATGCTCCTGTGGGAACGACTGCAATCAGTCTTCCGGCTTCTGTTGAGGTGACCTATGCAGATGGAAGCAAAAAGGCATTTCCAGTGACATGGGGAAGCTACGATAAGGCAAAGTTAAATCAGACAGGTATGTTCAATATCGGTGGGACACTGTCAGATGGAAGTGAAAGTGTTAATGTTTCTCTTACCGTACATGTATACAATGCAATTGAAGGTGCTAAGAATTATTCTGCAATAACAACTCCGGGAGTTATGCCGGTATTGCCGGATACGGCTATGACCTGTTATGTGGATGGAACTCCTTTCGAGGAATTCCCGGTTAGCTGGAATATGTCCGGTATCACAGCAGACAGCTTTGCAGACGCAGGTACTGTTGTAAAGATCAGCGGTACGGTAAAAGCTTTAGGAAAGGATTATCCGATTACAGCAAGTATCCGTGTTGCCCAGCCGATCGAAGGCGAGCTTATTAATATCTCTGATGTTGCAACTCTGTCACAGAGCTGTGATCCTGCTTCAGACTCTCTGGATTCACTTATTAATGGCGTGAAATACAGTTCTTCTGGTGCTACCTCCCAGAGATGGACGAACTGGAACGATTTACACAAAGCAGAAGGTGATCCGGTAATCACCATGAAATGGGATACTGCACATACAGTAAGCGAAATTAATGTATTTTACTTTACAGATGCTAATGTAAAAATGGCAAAGAGTATTGCATTTAAGTACTCTCTGGACGGAAGTAACTATACAGATGTTGAATATGAAACACCGGTGAGAATTCCGGATGTGGATACAGGAAATGATGAGGAAAAGGTAGTGAATGGATACAGCTACAAGCTGAAGACAAGTATCAATCCGATCGCAATCCAGGTGATTCCGAAACCGGATGGTACTTATGTAGGTATGACAGAGGTAGAGGTATTCGCAACAGATTATTCCTATGAAGTCAATACATCTGCAGCATTAACAGGCATCAGCGTCGGAGGAAAAGCAATTGCAAACTTTAATCCGGATGTTACTGAGTATGTAGTCGATTCTGTAGAAAATATTACGACATCAGATGATCAGAATGCGGCAGTTACGATCCTTCCTGCTACAGATGATGGCTGTGTTACAATTATTTCTGTTTCCGAGGACGGAAAGGAAACCAGAACTTATAAGCTGAGCCGTAAAGCTTCACAGACAGAAAGAGCAGCAGCTGCAGCAAAAGTCGCAGATGCAAAGAAAACAGACAGCAGTCTGTATACAGCAGATAGTTATGCAAAATATATGAGCACTGTTGCAGAGATCGAGAAAAACATCAACAATGCAGCAACGCCGAAACAGCTCAACGATTGTCTGAAGGCACTTGAAGCAGCAAGGGCAGTTCTGGTGAAGAAGTCGGGACAGTCAGACAATAAGCCACCGGTAACACCGGATCCGGTGGATCCAACACCTGCACTGAAGAAAGGCCAGACTGTTGAGTCAAATAAGATGCAGTTCCAGGTGGCAGATGCTGATGCGAAGACGGTAGTGCTTACAAAGGGTACAAACAAGAAGGCTGCAAAGGTATCCGTTCCTGCGACAGTAAAAGTAAATGGTGTAAGCTGCAAGGTCGTTAAGATCAGTGCAAATGCTTTCAAAGGTTACAGTAAACTGAAATCAGCAACAATTGGAAGCAATGTAACTTCTATAGAAAAGAATGCATTTAACGGATGTAAAAAACTGAGTAAAGTCATCTTCAAAGGTACGGCAGTGAAAACAATCAAGGCCGGCGCATTCAAGAATACCGCAAAGAAGATTACGGTTACTGTGCCGAAGAATCTGAAGAAGAATAAAAAAGCAGCAGCTGCATTCCAGAAAAAGCTGACAAAAGCAGGAATGAGCAAGAATGTAAAGATTAAATAAAGCGGCAGGCTGTCAGATAGCCGAACTGGTGAAAGAAAGGGAGACACTTTGAAGTGTCTCCCTTTTAAAACGATATTATGAAAATCATACATGGGCAAAACGAAAGACTTGAAAAAGTAATATTGTCCATGTGGTCGGAATATCTGATTTTGGCTTTATTTATTATTTTCGGCCTTTAGTTCAGCCATTTTCATGGCACGGACCTTCAGCGGAAGTCCGAACAGCGTAATAAATCCACTGGCATCGTGGTGGTCATACAGATCACCGGTAGTAAAGCTTGCAAGCGATTCGTTATACAGGCTGTACGGAGAAGTGGTTCCGGCTTTGATAATATTTCCTTTGTAAAGTTTAAACTTCACTTCGCCGGTCACATATTCCTGAGTCACATCCATAAATGCCTGGATAGCCTCGCGAAGAGGAGTAAACCATTTTCCTTCATAAACGATCTGCGCAAATTTATTACCCAGATCCTTCTTTACCTCCATGGTTGCACGGTCAAGAACCAGTTCTTCCAGCTGTGAATGAGCCTCCATCAGAATCGTACCGCCCGGTGTTTCATATACACCGCGGGATTTCATTCCTACCACACGGTTTTCAACAATATCAATGATACCGATTCCGTGCTTTCCGCCAAGTTCATTTAACTTTGTGATAATTTCAGAGACTTTCATCTGTTTGCCGTTGAGACTGACGGGGATACCTTTTTCAAAGGTCATAGTAACGTATTCACCCTCATCCGGTGCCTTCTCCGGAGAAACACCCATTACAAGAAGATGTTCGTAATTTGGCTCATTGGCCGGATCTTCAAGTTCCAGACCTTCATGACTGAGGTGCCACAGGTTCCTGTCACGGCTGTAGCTGGAGTCTGTGGAAAATGGGAGATCAATCCCGTGTTGTTTACAGAACTCAATTTCATCTTCCCGGGACTGCATCGTCCAGAGATCCGTCATACGCCATGGAGCAATGATTTTCATATCAGGAGCAAGAGCTTTGATGGACAGCTCAAAGCGGATCTGATCATTACCCTTTCCGGTAGCACCATGGCAGATGGCAGTGGCACCTTCCTTGCGGGCAATTTCAACCAGCTTCTTAGCAATCACAGGGCGTGCCATAGAGGTACCAAGGAGATATTTATTCTCATATACTGCACCGGCTTTTACACATGGCATTATGTAGTCATCACAGAACTCGTCAATGATGTTTTCGATATATAATTTGGAAGCACCGGACATCCTGGCTCTTTCATCAAGGCCCTCCAGTTCGTTTCCCTGTCCGCAGTCGATGCAGCAGCAGATTACTTCATAATCAAATGTCTCTTTTAACCAGGGGATGATAGCTGTTGTATCCAGTCCGCCGGAGTATGCTAAGATTACTTTTTCTTTCATAGTATAATTCCTCCTCATTTCATTTTTGTAACTATTCAGAGTCCATTCGCAAAATCGCCTCTGCGAGGCTTTCCTTTTGCTCATGTAGGGCTCTCGCCCTATAGATTTATAAAATTTGCCTCTGGTAAGCAAGCTCCCCAGGGCAAATATTTATAAATCTGCATGACTCTGAACAGTTAGCATTTTTTTGCTATCCATTACTATACAACAACTGTTATAATTATGCAAGTATTAATTTTGCTGTATGTGTTACTGGTCAACTCCGTAATCAGTAACAAGCTTTGGTAATCGAGCGGACGCCGGGCAGTTATGGAAAAAATGAAATAATGGTTGAATAATATGCGCAATAGATGTATAATTATGCATTGAAAACAAATAAGCAGGAGAAAAAACTTTACTTCGGCGACTTCTTATATTATGATAGTCTGCGGGAAGAACAGGATCAAATGAAAAAGGAGTGAAAGAAAATGAGAGTTGGAATTATCGGAGCAACAGGTTATGCGGGAGGAGAGCTTGTCAGATTACTGATGGGACATCCTGAGGCGGACATTGTGTGGTATGGTTCCAGAAGTTATATAGATAAAAAGTATTATGAAGTTTTCCAGAATATGTTTCAGATCGTAGATGCGAAATGTATGGATGACAATATGGAAGAGCTGGCAAATCAGGTCGATGTGATTTTTACAGCAACACCACAGGGATTGTGTGCTTCTCTGGTAAATGAGAATATCCTGTCAAAGGTACGTATTATTGACCTGAGTGCAGACTTTCGGATCAAAGATGTAAATACCTATGAGGAATGGTATAAGATCACACATAAATCCCCTCAGTTTATTCATGAGGCAGTCTATGGTCTCTGTGAGATGAACAGAGAGGATATAAAAAAAGCCAGGCTGGTAGCGAATCCGGGATGCTATCCCACCTGCAGCACACTGTCCATCTATCCTGCAGTAAAAGAGGGACTCATCAATCCGGAGACGATTATTATCGATGCCAAATCAGGGACCTCCGGGGCGGGAAGAGGTGCGAAGGTGGATAATCTTTATTGTGAAGTGAATGAGAATATGAAAGCTTATGGAGTGGCATGCCACAGACACACACCGGAGATAGAGGAGCAGCTGGGATATGCGGCCGGAAAAAAGATCACACTGAGCTTTACACCGCATCTGGCACCTATGAACAGAGGAATTCTTGTGACAGCATATGCAACCCTGAAAAGGGAGGTAACATACGAAGAGGTGAGGTCTGTTTACGATAAATATTATGCGGAAGAGAAATTTGTACGTGTACTGGATCCGGATGTCTGCCCTCAGACAAAGTGGGTGGAGGGAAGTAACTTTGTGGATGTGAACTTTAAAATTGATTCCCGGACCAACCGCCTGATTATGATGGGAGCCATGGACAATCTGGTGAAGGGTGCTGCCGGGCAGGCTGTACAGAATATGAACCTTATGTTTGGACTGGAGGAAACACTCGGGCTTTGTCAGGTTCCGATGTTCCCATAAGTGTGAGATGGACATGATCTAAGAAGCATGTGCTGCCGGATAGAAAGGAAGACAGTACAGTTTATCTGATATGAAAAGAGGAGGGAACCGATATATGAATATTATACAGGGCGGTGTAACCGCAGCAAAAGGATTTCGGGCAATCGGTATTCATGCCGGAATTAAAAAGGAAAAAAAAGATATGGCAATGATCGTAAGCGAAATACCCTGCGTGGCAGCGGGTACCTTTACAACCAATGTAGTAAAGGCAGCACCTGTCAAATGGGATCAGAATATTGTTTATCATCATCCGTCAGCGCAGGCAGTCGTAGTCAACAGTGGTGTGGCAAATGCATGTACGGGAGAGGAAGGATATGGATATTGCCTGGAGACAGCAAAAAAAGCTGCAGAGCTTCTCGGAATTTCAGAAACAGAGGTTCTGGTTGCATCTACAGGTGTGATCGGACAACAGATTCCTATAGATATCATAAAAAAAGGAATAGGAACCATGGTTCCTATCCTGTCGGCTTCTGCGGAGGCAGGGACACTGGCTGCAGAATCGATCATGACGACTGATACCGTGAAGAAGGAGGTTGCTGTACAGATTCAGCTTGGCGGAAAGACTGTGACTGTCGGGGGCATGTGTAAGGGAGCGGGAATGATTCATCCGAATATGTGTACCATGTTAAGCTTTGTTACGACAGATGCAGCGATTTCAAAGGAAATGCTTCAGAAAGCATTAAGTGCAGATGTAAAGGACACCTACAACATGATTTCCGTGGATGGCGATACATCGACCAATGACACGGTTTTGCTGCTGGCAAATGGTCTGGCGGAAAATCCGGAGATTACGGAGGAAAATGAGGATTATCATATATTTGCAGAGGCACTGAACTATGTAAATACCGAGCTGGCTAAGAAAATGGCAGGAGACGGGGAAGGAGCCACGGCTCTTTTCGAAGTGAAAGTCATTGGCGCAGAGACAAAAGAGCAGGCAGTGACGCTGAGCAAATCAATTGTTACATCCAATCTTACCAAGGCTGCAATCTACGGGCACGATGCCAACTGGGGACGTATTCTCTGCGCTATGGGCTACTCTGGTGCACAATTTGACCCGGAGAAGGTAGATTTGTACTTTGAAAGTGCCGCAGGAAAACTGAAGATTATTGAAAACGGTGTATCCACAGGGTACAGTGAGGAAGAGGCTACCAGGATCCTTTCGGAAAAGGCAGTGACAGCCATTGCCGATGTGAAGATGGGAGATGAAAGTGCGACTGCCTGGGGATGTGACCTGACGTATGAGTATATCAAAATCAATGCAGACTATCGTTCATAATGTGACCGTAGCTGTTCAGGAGCATACGTGAGCAAGAATCAGAGTCCGGAAGCAGTGATTTTGCGCGCGGATTTGACAGTGACATGTGACCCGATCAGGAAGCTATGAGTAAGCACCGAAGCGGATGGTAAGATCCGCCGGATGGAAAGATGAGGAGAATGAAACATGGATACTATGGAAAACTGGCTGCAGAAAGCCAGCGTATTAAATGAGGCACTGCCTTACATACAGAGATTTCACGGAAAGATTATTGTCGTGAAATATGGCGGAAGCGCCATGGTGGATCATGAACTGAAGAAGAGTGTTGTCCGTGATGTGGCACTATTAAAACTGGTAGGATTCCGGCCGATCATCGTTCACGGCGGCGGTAAAGAAATTACCAAATGGACGAAAAAGGTTGGTATTGAGACAAAATTTGTCAACGGACTTCGTGTGACAGATAAGGATACTATGGAAGTGGCAGAAATGGTACTGAACCGGATCAATAAAGGGCTTGCTTCCATGATGGAGAAGCTGGGCGTCCGGGCCGTGGGCATCAGTGGAAAGGACGGTTCGATCCTGAAAGTGGACAAAAAGCTTTCCGGAGGGAAAGATATCGGTTATGTGGGAGAAGTCAAAGAGGTCAATACGCAGCTTTTGCATACACTGCTGGATAATGATATCGTGCCTGTCATCTGCCCGATCGGTTCCGATGACAATTATCATTCCTTTAATATAAATGCTGATGATGCAGCATGCGCGATCGCTGTGGCAGTAGGGGCGGCAAAGCTGGCATTTTTGACAGATATTGAAGGTGTTTACCGTGATCCGCTGGACAAATCGAGTCTGATTTCGGAGCTCAGCATACCGGAGGCAGAGGAACTGCTTGCCAGCGGAAATGTGGGAGGCGGTATGCTGCCAAAGATTCAGAACTGTGTGGATGCCATCAAAGCGGGTGTTTCCAGGGTACATATCCTGGATGGACGTATCGAACACTGTCTGCTTCTTGAGTTCTTTACAAACCGCGGTGTCGGAACGGCTATTATCGGAGATCAGGAGGAACGTTACTATGAAGAAAACAACTGATTATATGGAACTGTCTGAACAGTGTGTCCTTCATACCTATAACCGTTTTCCAATTGTACTGGAAAAGGGGGAAGGTGTCAATCTTTATGATACAGATGGAAAAAAGTACCTGGACTTTGCAGCAGGCATTGCTGTGTTCGGGCTGGGATATCACTATCCGGGATATGATGAGGCACTGAAGGGACAGATTGATCAACTGATCCATACATCAAATCTGTTTTACAACGTGCCCATGGCAGACGCAGCCGAAAAACTGGCAAAGGTGAGCGGCATGTCAAAGGTGTTTTTTACGAACAGTGGCACGGAGGCGATTGAAGGTGCGATAAAGGCGGCGAGGAAATATGCCTATCTGAAAGATGGATGTACAGACCACGAAATAATTGCGATGAATCATTCCTTCCACGGGAGAAGTGTGGGGGCGCTTTCGGTTACAGGAAATCCTCATTATCAGGAGGCCTTCAGACCCCTGATGGGAGGCGTGAAGTTTGCGGATTTCAATGATCTGGAGAGTGTAAAGAGCCAGATCAGCGAAAAGACATGTGCGATTATTATGGAAACGATCCAGGGTGAGGGCGGTATTTACCCGGCAGAAAAGGAGTTTCTGAAAGGAATCAGAGAGATCTGCGATGAAAAGGATATTCTGCTGATCCTTGACGAGATCCAGTGTGGTATGGGAAGAACAGGCAGTATGTTCGCATGGCAGGATTATGGTGTGAAGCCGGATATTATGACATGTGCCAAAGCACTGGGCTGCGGAATTCCGGTTGGCGCCTTCGTACTGAATGAGAAGACAGCGGCGGCATCTCTTGCACCGGGAGACCATGGAACCACCTACGGAGGAAATCCGCTGGCCTGTGCGGCGGTAGCGACAGTGCTGGATATTTTCGAAAGAGATGACATCCCTGCACATGTCAGAGCCCTGGCGCCCTATCTGGAAGAAAAACTGGATGCCCTGGTGCAGAAGTATGACTGTATCCGTGCCAGAAGAGGAAAAGGCTTCATGCAGGGACTCGTTATTACCGGAAGGACGGTGGGAGAGGTTGTCAGAAAATCACTGGAAAACGGGCTGATCGTGATATCGGCGGGAAGTGATGTTCTGCGTCTGGTTCCGCCTCTTGTGGTTGAAAAAGAAGATATTGATGAAATGATCAAAAAACTGGAGAAAAGTCTGGCATAAGTATAAAGAAGCTCCCTTTGCATATACTAACGAAAAAGCAAAGGGAGTTCTTATTATGTCAGGAGTATTTATCGCCATGCTTTCCGGTGCACTTATGAGCGTTCAGGGAGTCTTCAATACACAGGTTACCAAACATACCAGCCTCTGGGTATCCACCTGTTTTGTGCAGTTTTCTGCACTGGTGGTCTGCCTGGTGATCTGGTTTTTTGCGGACAGGCATAGTTTTGTGGGCATTCTGGAGGTGCCGGATAAGTACACGCTGCTGGGTGGGGTACTGGGAGCTTTCATTACTGTTACCGTTATAAAAAGTATAGGAAGTCTGGGAACGGCCAGAGCAGCCATGTTGATCGTGATTTCCCAGCTTGCAGTGGCGTATATTATTGAATTGTTTGGGATGTTCGGAATGAATAAACAGCCATTTGAGTGGAGAAAGGCGGTGGGGATGCTCATCGCGATCGCTGGGATTATCATTTTTAAGTGGCGGTGATTTAAAGATGCCAGGGTCAAAAGGTCATGAAAGTAGCTATTTTTCAAAGAAAAATGAGCGGATTTCGAATGTTTTTCGGATTTTGGGAGAGCGGGAGCGCGGAAAGATCCGAAGGCATCAAGGGGTCAAATACTTTTGACCCCAACATCAATTTAAAATAAATGTTAAATTATTGTTGTATTCTGTAAAAAATTCCGTTAAAATAAGAAATGACTGTATAAGGGGACTTTTCGCCTGTCATGGAGAAAAGAGGTTGATACAGTATGAAATGGAAAAAGTATCTTGCAGCAACAGCTGTGGCTGTTGTATTGTTTTGCGTTTCCGGTTGTGAAAAAGAGAAAAGGATTCCGATTTATGAGGATGGTACAGCCGTCTTAACTGATATTAAAAAGAATCAAATGTCGGAAACTGCCTTTGAAACTGAGCAGGAGGAGATTCCGGAGCATAGAACAGAGGACACATCCGTAGATGGAAACGTTCAGACGGGACAGAAAAAAGAGATTTATGTGTATATCTGCGGTGCTGTGGAACATCCGGGAGTTGTAAAAGTGACAGACGGTGCCAGAGTGTATGAGGCGATTGAAGCAGCGGGCGGCCTGACGGAGGAGGCGGCTGATTTTGCTGTAAATCAGGCAGCCGTTCTGGAGGATGGACAGCAGATTACCGTACCTTCCCTGGAGGAGGCGGCAGACTGGAAACCGGAAGTACCGGCACCAGATGATAAACAGGAAGGGCAGGATTCAGCAGGAGACACAGAAAAGGTAAATATAAATCAGGCAGCAGCTGATGAACTGATGTCCCTGCCGGGAATCGGGGAGGCGAAAGCGGCAGGTATCATTGAATACCGGGAAACAACGGGAGGCTTCCGGACGATCGAAGAGATCAAGAATATCAGCGGGATCGGTGAAGCTGTCTTTGAGAAGATAAAGGACAAAATTGAGATATAAGGAGAATCTGTTATGGCAAAGAAAGTTTTGGTTGTTGATGATGAAAAGCTGATTGTTAAGGGAATCCGTTTCAGTCTGGAGCAGGACGGTATGGAAGTGGATTGTGCTTATGACGGCGAGGAGGCACTGGAGCTGGTGAAGGCAAAGGAATATGATATCGTGCTTCTGGATGTCATGCTTCCAAAGCTGACCGGGTTTGAGGTATGCCAGCAGATCCGTGAGTTTTCCAGTGTGCCCGTTGTGATGCTCACTGCAAAGGGGGATGACATGGATAAGATTCTGGGTCTGGAGTATGGTGCGGATGATTATATTACAAAGCCGTTCAATATCCTGGAGGTAAAGGCAAGAATCAAGGCGATCATCAGGAGAACAGCACCAAAGGATAACACACAGAGCAGAAGTCAGGTGCTTCAGGCGGGAAATCTAATCCTTGATTGTGAGAGCAGGCGTGTCAGCGTGGATGGAAAGGAAATCAATCTGACAGCCAAGGAGTTTGATGTACTGGAGCTGCTGGTTCAGAATCCGCAGAAGGTGTACAGCAGAGAGAACCTGCTGAACATTGTATGGGGCTATGAATATCTGGGGGATGTGAGAACCGTGGACGTACATATCCGGCGACTCAGAGAAAAAATTGAAGAGAACCCCAGTGAGCCAAAGTATGTTCATACAAAATGGGGAGTAGGCTATTATTTTCAGTATTAGGGGTTAGCGGGCAGTGAAGAGGTTTCTTAAGAGTGATTGGATCATAAAATACGTAAAAAGCCTGCAGTTCCGTATTTTTATCATTTTTCTTCTGGTGGGGATAACGCCTATCTTCATGGTAAAGTATGGAATTCTGAAAAGCTTTGAGGAACAGTCGATCAGGCAGAGGGGAAGTCTGGTTCAGAACCAGTGTGTGAGTATTGCGAATCAGCTGGGCGATTCGGATTATATCGAGAAAAAGGGCTCGGAGGTTATCGAAAATGAAATCAACCAGCTGGCGAATCTGTACAGTGGCCGGATCGTTATTGTAAACAGTCAGTTTATGATTATCAAGGATACCTATCGGATGGATGAGAATAAGACGATCATTTCCGAAGAGGTAGTGAAATGCTTTCAGGGTGAGGATACCCTGCACTATAATGGAGACAGCAGATTTATCGAAATGACCGTTCCTGTAAAGGACAGTTCCACGCAGGAAATGGTCGGCGTCATGATTGTAAGTACACCTACGGAAGATATTCAGGACAGCAGGGACGCTCTTGGACGGCAGGTGTTTCTGCTTCAGGTCGGCATGGCACTGGTGATTTTCTGGGTTGCCTTTTATACATCCAGAATGCTTGTCAGGCCTTTTGGAAAGGTGACAAAATCCCTGGAGGAAATGACGAACGGATTCCTGGAGGAGGATCTCTCCATTCTTGACTATACAGAGACGAGAGCATTATCAGAGGCATATAATAAGATGCTTAAGAGAATGAAAACTCTGGATGATTCCAGACAGGAATTTGTGTCAAATGTGTCTCATGAATTAAAGACACCGATCACTTCCATGAAGGTGCTGGCTGATTCGCTGCTGATGCAGGAGGATGTGCCGGTGGAGCTGTATAAAGAGTTTATGGGGGATATCGCCGAGGAGATTGACCGTGAAAATAAGATTATTAACGATCTGCTTTCCCTGGTAAAGATGGACCGGAAGGCTGCCGATGTAAACATTCAGGAATGCAGCATTAATGAGTTGCTGGAACTGATTTTAAAGAGGCTCCGGCCGATTGCAGGCAAACGTGATATCGAGCTGGTGCTGGAAAGCTTTAAACCGGTGCGTGCTCAGGTGGATGAGACAAAGCTGACCCTGGCGTTATCAAACCTTGTGGAAAATGCAATCAAGTACAACAGGGAAGAGGGATGGGTCCATGTCTCGCTGAACGCCGATCATAAGTATTTCTATGTCAAGGTGGAGGATTCCGGCATGGGGATTCCGGAGGACGCACAGGAGCATATTTTTGAAAGATTCTACCGTGTGGACAAGTCACATTCAAGGGAAATCGGCGGAACCGGGCTGGGCCTTGCCATAACAAGAAGTGCGATCCTGATGCATCGCGGAGCTATCCGTGTATACAGCAAGGAAGGAGAGGGAACGACATTTACCGTGCGGATCCCGCTGATTTATGAAGAATAGGAGGGGAAGGAAGATGAAGCATAAAGGAACCTGTCTTGTCCTTCTGCTCCTGATGGTACTTCTGGCCGGATGCCAAAAAGAAGAGCAGGAAACGGAAGGCTACAGGATCTACTGTGTGAATACCGAAGGTACGAGACTTGAATCAGAAAGCTATACACCGGTGGCAGAGGGCGGCGATGAACTGATCCAGGAGCTGATCGGGCAGCTCGGAAAGACTCCGGCCTTTCCTGAACACAGGAAAGCTGTCCCAGATGGAATCGGTATTACTGCGACTGTGCGCACAGAGAAGAATCTAAGAGTAGATTTTAATGGTACTTATCATGAAATGGATCACATTACAGAGGTTTTCTGCCGTGCAGCAGTTGTGAAGACGCTGGTACAGGTTCCGGAGGTGGATACAGTGGAGATCACTGTGAACGGTCAGGAGCTGGCGGACAGTCAGGGAAATCCGATCGGAGTCATGGGTGATCACACGTTTATTGATAATAAAGGGAAAGGGATTAATTCCTACCAGTGTGAGACTTTTGTATTGTATTTTGCAGATAAAAACGGACAGAAGCTCTCTAAGGAGATGAGAACGGTCCGGTATTCCAGCAATTATGCAAAAGAACGTGTCCTTCTGGAGGAGCTGTTCAAGGGACCTGATAATAAGGAGCTGCAGGCAGTATTTCCGGAGAATACGAAGGCTTTAGATGTGATGACAGAAGATAAGCTGTGTACGGTGAATATGGGGGCTGTTTTTAATCAGCCGCCGGGAACCTCAGTGTTACCTGAAACAACCATTTATGCGCTCGTGAATACACTTTGTGATAATTGCGGGATCGATCAGGTTCAGATCGCAATTGAAGGCGATTCAACGGTCAAATATCTTGAAACGATCGATATCAGCAAACCCTTTGAAAGAAACAGTAAAATCATCTATCCTGCAGAGGAAGCACAGGGGGCAGGAAAAGATAAAACACCGGGTGTCGGAGTTGATCCGGCATTACAGGAGTAGATTACGGAGGAGACGAATGGGCAGACGTCCGCTTTGTCTGGCGGCACTGTTTCTCATTCTCTGGGTGGCGAGTATGAATCTGGCAGGGGAATATCAGAGAAAGCCCCTGCCGGATGCCTGGCAGGATCAGCGCATCCGGGTACGGGGGCAGGTGTACAGACAGGAAAAGAAGAATACAAATCAGATTTATCTAAAGAACAATTCTATTCTATCAGGAAAAGAACAACAGTCTTATGATTCCAATATTGTTTTGTTTTTAAAAGAAGATACGTCATATGGGATTGGAAATATTCTGGAGGTTTCAGGAGTGGCCATGGATCCGGAGCCGGCAGGAAATCCCGGACAGTTTGACACGGCCGGGTGGTACCAGTCACAGAAGGTAGGTATGCTGATGACGAGATGTCAGGTACTTCTGGCAGATGACAGATGCCAGCGG
The DNA here is from genome assembly GCA_900539525.1 of uncultured Blautia sp. Taxonomy (GTDB): domain Bacteria; phylum Bacillota; class Clostridia; order Lachnospirales; family Lachnospiraceae; genus Hominisplanchenecus_A. Next base: position 42,261 of record UQCM01000011.1, on the reverse strand, counting down.
CTCCTTCAGGCAATTTCAGAAGTACGGGCGGCACTTCGTGAGTGCTTTTACAGGATCGCTGAGGAAGACGATGCCTCTCTGATGTGTGCAGTACTGCTCGGGGACAAGAGCGGGCTTGATGAAGAGATCATGCAGATCTATCAGGAAGGAGGGATCTCACATGTGCTGGCGATTTCCGGGATGCATATTTCCATGATCGGCATGCTGTTTTTTCAGGTGTTCCGCTATCTGGGAGGTTCCTTTGCCATAGCCGGCGGCTTAAGCGGCAGTTTCATGGGACTGTATTGCATCATGACAGGGATGAGTGTATCCACAGCAAGGGCTTTTCTCATGTTTCTGGTCTATCTGGGTGCACAGATCCTGGGACGGACCTACGATCTGAAAAGCAGTCTGGCGCTTGCAGTGATCCTGCTGCTGTTACAAAATCCGCTTCTTCTGTTTCAGGGGGGATTTCAGCTTTCTATGCTTGCGGTAGCAGGACTGGCATATATTTATCCGGTTCTGAAGAAGAGAATGGCTGTGAAAAAGAAGGCGGTGGACAGTCTGCTGGTCATTCTGTCCGTTCAGCTCGCCATCTTTCCCTGTGTCCTCTATCACTACTTTGAATTTTCCGCAACGGGAATCCTTGTAAATTTCCTGATTCTTCCATGTATGTCAGCGCTGCTGATTTTTGGACTGATCAGCTGTGCAGCGGGGATCTTCTGGGTTCCGGCCGGAACCTTTCTGTTCGCACCCTGCCATTATATCCGGATGCTCATGGAAGGACTCTGTGAAGGAAGCGGGAAACTTCCGGGTGTACATCAGGTGTGGGGACGTCCGGAATGGGAAAGTATTCTGATCTATTATGGAATTCTGGCATCCGTGCTTATTCTTATGGCAAGTGGTCAGAAAGGGAAAAAATGGCTCCCAGTTTATGGCAGCCTGCTTCTCATGGGAACAGCAGGGCTTTCGTTCCACAGAATACAGGGACTGGAAATGACTTTTCTGGATGTGGGTCAGGGAGACAGCATCTTCTGGAGGACGGCAGACGGGACCACCTTTCTGTGTGATGGTGGCAGCAGCAGTGTCCGGAAACCGGGGAAATACAGGATCGTTCCCTTTTTGAAGTGCAAAGGTGTCAGCAGACTGGATGTTCTGTTTCTGTCCCATATGGATGAGGATCACGTGAACGGTGTGGAAGAGATCCTGAAAGAAGAGGAAGGAAGAATCTCCGTCGGCTGTCTGGTGCTGCCGGATATCAAAGAGAAGGACGAGAGGTATCTGGCAATCCTGGAAGCAGCAGCGCAAAAGGCAATTCCCGTTGTGCGGTTTCATGAAGGGATGATCATGCAAACGGAGAAATGGACGGTGGAATGCCTGGCCCCCGGAAAGGAGACAAGCGGGAAAGATAAAAATGCGGCATCTATGGTGCTGGCTGTACAGTATGGAAGCTTTCGGGCACTGTTGACAGGGGATATCGAGGGCGAGGGCGAGAAGATGCTGACAGAGAGCGGAAAAACGGGGCGGATCTGTGTTCTGAAGGTGGCTCACCACGGTTCGGATCATTCTACTGCGGAGGAGTTCTTATGGCAGGCAGAACCTGCTGTTTCGGTGATTTCCTGCGGAAGAAACAATTCCTACGGACATCCGGGCAGGCAGCTGTTAGAGAGACTTGAGCAGGTCGATACAGAGATTTACAATACGATGGATGCCGGAGCGGTGACGGTAGGCACCGACGGGGAGTATTTCACCGTGGAGGGATTTCACGGGAAATAAGAACCGGAACATCGACGGGTTCGAGAGATGAAAGAGGAAACAAGAAACCAGAAGCATCGATAGCTGTCGGAATAGTATTATTTTTCATGAAAATGCGGAATTTCTGAGAAAAAATAAAGGATATTTTAGATTTGTGCAGAATATAAATAAATAGAGAGTTCAGGCAGAGAGGAGGGGTTTCGATGACCATACGCGAGAAAGCAGAATTGAGGGAAGAACAATTCTTCAGTCCCTATGCAGCCTTCAGTACGAAGACGAGAGGAAGAGAGCGGGAGGAGGCACCGTGTGATATCCGTACCGTTTACCAGAGAGACAGAGACAGGATCCTTCATGCAAAGTCTTTTCGGAGGCTGAAGCATAAGACACAGGTATTTCTGCGTCCACAGGGTGACCATTACCGTACGCGTCTGACACACACACTTGAAGTGGCACAGATTGCCAGGACGATCGCCAGGGCGCTGTGCCTGAATGAGGATCTGACAGAAGCGATCGCCCTGGGACATGATCTGGGGCATACGCCCTTTGGACATGCCGGAGAGCGGGCACTGGATGAAATCTGTCCGCTGGGCTTTGCCCATTTCCGGCAGAGTGTGCGTGTAGTAACCGTGCTGGAAAATAAGGGAAAGGGACTGAATCTGACCTGGGAGGTCAGGGACGGGATCGCCAATCACAGGACATCGGGGACTCCCTCGACACTGGAGGGAAAGATCGTACGTCTTTCCGATAAGATCGCATATATCAACCATGATATTGATGATGCGGAGCGCGCGGGGATCCTTCTTGAGACGGAAATTCCACTGAAATACCGGGAGGTGCTGGGGTTTACGACCAGAGAACGGCTGAACGCCATTATCCATGATATCGTCAGGAACAGTGAGAACCGGCCGGATATCATCATGTCTCCGCATATGGAACAGGCGATGTCAGAGCTAAGGCAGTTCATGTTCAGGCATGTTTATAAAAATCCGCGGGCCAGAAAAGAGGAAGAAAAAGCGAGAAATATGATTCAGGCACTCTACCGCCATTACATTCAGTATCCGGAGGAGATGCCGGTGGAGTATTTACGCCTGATTGACAGAGGAGAAAAGAAAGAACAGGTAATCTGTGACTATATCGCAGGAATGACGGATCAGTATTCGATGGACAGGTTTTCAGAGCTGTATATCCCGAAATCCTGGCAGGTACGATAACAGAGAAAACAGATGAGGTGACAGGTATGTTTTATCCTGAAGAGTTAGTAGAAGAAGTGAGGGAGAGAAATGACATCGTGGATGTGATTTCCGGTTATGTGAAGCTGCAGAGAAAGGGAAGCTCCTATTTCGGACTGTGCCCCTTCCACAATGAGAAATCTCCGTCATTTTCGGTCAGTCCCGGAAAGCAGATGTACTACTGCTTTGGATGCGGAGCAGGGGGAAATGTATTTACGTTTCTGATGGAATACGAAAACTACACCTTTCCGGAGGTGATGAAAATTCTGGCTGAACGGGCGGGCGTGGCCTTGCCGGAGAGGGAGTATTCACAGGAGGAGAGAAAGCAGCAGGATCTGAGGACACAGATTTTGGAGCTGAATAAGATGGCGGCAAAATATTTTTATTATCAGCTCCGGTCGGAAAACGGAAAACAGGCGATGGATTACCTGAAGGGGCGTCAGCTGACAGATGAAACCATAAAGAGCTTCGGGCTGGGATTTGCAAATAAGTACAGCAATGATCTGTACCGTTATATGAAGCAGAAGGGTGTCAGCGATGAACTTCTGAAAGAATCCGGTCTGATGAATGTGGACGAGAAGCAGGGGATGTATGATAAGTTCTGGAACCGGGTGATCTTCCCGATCATGGATGCCAACAGCCGGGTGATCGGCTTTGGCGGACGGGTAATGGGTGACGGAAAGCCGAAATATCTGAATTCGCCGGAAACAAAGGTGTTTGATAAAAGCAGGAACCTTTACGGACTCAATGTGGCACGTACCTCCAGAAAGAAAAATCTTCTGGTATGTGAGGGATATATGGATGTGATCTCGCTCCATCAGGCAGGGTTCAAGAATGCAGTGGCCTCTCTGGGAACCGCCCTTACCACACAGCATGCCGGACTTCTGAAGCGGTATACCGATGAGGTCATTCTGACCTATGACAGTGATGAGGCGGGAACGAGAGCCGCACTTCGGGCCATTCCCATCGTGAAGGCGGCAGGCCTATCAGCGCGTGTCCTTCACATGGATCCGTATAAGGATCCGGATGAGTTTATCAAGGCGCTGGGAGCAGATGCCTTCCAGAAACGCATCGATGAGGCAGAGAACAGTTTTCTGTTTGAGATTTCTGTGATGGAGCGGGAGTATGATATGAAGGATCCGGAGGGTAAGACAGCCTTTTATCATGCTGTGGCAGAGAGGCTGATGGAATTTGAGGTAGAACTGGAGAGGGAAAATTATATAGAGGCTGTGGCAGCAAGATATCATATCGGATTCGATAATCTGAGAAAGCTGGTGAACCGGGCGGCAATGAAAGGAAGGACGCCGGTACAGTCTCAGATAAAGAAAGCGAGGAAAAATCCTGAGCGGGAGGATGGAATGAAGAAATCCCAGAAGCTGCTTCTGACCTGGCTGATTGAGAAGCCAGGATTGTATGACAGTATCAGAAGTTATATCAGCGCGGATGATTTTACGGAAGGGCTTTACTGTGAGGCCGCCAGCCTTCTGTTTGCACAGTTTGAAGAGGGAAATGTCATACCGGCAAAGATCATCAATCATTTTGAAGAATCCCAGCAGCAGAGAGAAGCAGCATCACTCTTTAATACCACCCTGCATATGGAGACAGGAATGAATATGGAGAAGGCGCTGAAAGAGACGGTGTATCGTGTCAGAAGCAATGGGATCGCACAGAGACGTGCATTGCTGGAACCGACGGATATTGCGGGACTGCAGAGGAGTATCCAGGAGGAGAGAGCACTTGGTACTTTGAAGAATCTGCATATTTCGTTCGAATAATGGGAAAAATAAGGTTACTATTTGCATCTGACGTGCATTGTGAAGGGTATTGATTATCACAGAGTGAACAGTAACAAAAAGGAAACGATTTGACATAGGGAAAGGCAGGAAAACGGATGGAAAAGAAAGCAGCAGGCTTTGAAGAAAAGTTAAAGGAATTACTGGCATATGCGAATAAGAAGAAAAATGTTCTGGAATACCAGGAAATTACGGATTTTTTCAAGGATACTCCGCTGAGTGAGGAACAGTGCGATACCGTTTATGAATTTCTGGAGAATCATGGCGTGGATGTTTTGAATATGCTGAAAGAGGACATCCTTCTGGATGATGAGAGTGAAGCGGAGTTCATGTCAGACGAAGAGGAAATCGATCCTGCGAAAGAAGATTTATCTGTTCCTGAAGGTGTAGGTACCGAGGATCCGGTCCGCATGTATCTGAAAGAAATCGGAAAGATACCGCTTCTGACGGCAGAGGAAGAAATTGCACTGTGCAAACGCATGGAGGAGGGCAGTGCGCAGGAGCAGGAGGAAGCCAAAAATAAGCTGGCGGAGGCGAATCTGCGTCTCGTGGTCAGCATTGCCAAGCGTTTCATGGGGAGAGGAATGGCACTTTTAGATCTGATCCAGGAAGGAAATCTGGGACTGATCAAGGCTGTGGAAAAATTTGATTACCAGAAGGGCTTCAAATTCAGCACCTATGCGACGTGGTGGATCCGTCAGGCGATCACGAGAGCGATCGCAGACCAGGCGAGAACGATCCGGATACCTGTTCATATGGTGGAAACGATCAATCGTACGGTTCGTGTTTCCAGACAGCTTCTTCAGGAATACGGCAGGGAGCCGAAGCCGGAGGAGATTGCAAAGGTGATGGATCTTCCGGTAGAAAGGGTGAGAGAGATCCTGAAGATTTCTCAGGAACCTGTCTCACTGGAAACTCCGGTCGGGGAGGAGGATGACAGTCATCTGGGAGATTTTATCCAGGATAATAATATTCCGGTGCCGGCGGAGGAGGCGGCCTACACCCTGTTAAGAGAACAGCTTGAGGAGGTCATGCAGACGCTGACGGAAAGGGAGCAGAAGGTGATCCGGCTCCGGTATGGCCTGGGTGACGGACACCCCAGAACCCTGGAGGAAGTGGGAAAGGAATTCAATGTGACGAGAGAGCGAATCCGTCAGATCGAAGCCAAGGCTCTTCGGAAACTCAGACATCCCAGCAGGAGCAGAATTTTAAAAGACTATCTGGATTAGGAGAATCATTATGCAGTTATCAAACCGATTACTGGCTGTTTCTGAACTTGTCACCGACGGAGTCCGGCTGGCAGATGTGGGAACAGACCATGGATACATACCGATCTGGCTCATCGAACAGGGCAGGATCCCGAAAGCCATTGCCATGGATATCAACCGGGGCCCTTTGATGCGTGCACAGGAAAATATCCGGGCTCATGGACTGGAGGATAAGATTGAGACCCGTCTTTCCGATGGAGTGACAGCGTTATGTCCCGGTGAGACAGACAGCGTGGTGATCGCCGGAATGGGAGGCGGCCTCGTGATAAAGATCCTGAAGGAAGGGGAAGAGGTGTTGAAAACCGTTTCAGAGCTGGTTCTGCAGCCGCAGTCGGATATCGACAGGGTGCGCAGGTTCCTTTGGAAGGAGGGATATCGGATCACTTCGGAGCATATGGTTCTTGAGGAGGGAAAATACTATCCGATGATGCATGTGGTGCACGGAGAAATGGAGGAGCTTTCCGATATCGAGGCACTTTACGGCCCGTGCCTTCTGCGTGACAGAAATGAATGCCTGAAGCTTTATCTTGACCGGGAACAGAGAAACATGGAAAAGCTGACAGAGGGGCTGCGGATGAGCGGAACCCAAAAGGCAAAAGATCGTCTGGCAGAGGTAGAGAGCGCACTGGAAAAAGTAAAACAGGCAAAGGAGAAGATGGCATGAACTGTGCAGAAATCATAAAAGAGCTGGAAAAGAAATATCCTTTAAGCATGGCAGAGTCCTGGGATAATCTGGGGCTGCAGGCGGGGCGCAGAGAAAAGGAAGTAAAGAATGTATATATTGCGCTGGATGCGACTGACCGGGTGATACAGGATGCAAAAGCGGTGGAGGCGGACCTTCTGCTGACCCACCATCCGATGATTTTCGGGGCTCTGAAGCATGTGACGACCGATGATTTTACCGGCCGCAGGCTTGTGGAGCTGATACAGAATGATATCTCATACTATGCAATGCATACGAACTATGATGTGGTGACTATGGGTGCTCTGGCGGGAGAGATGCTGAAGCTTAAGCAGCCGGAAATCCTGGAAGTGACGTATGATGACGGTGTGAGAAAGGAAGGCTTCGGCCGCGTCGGAACGCTGGCGAATTCCATGACACTGCGGGAATGCGGAGAATATGTAAAGAGAGTATTCGGACTTGAAACCGTTCGTATATTCGGAGATCCGGACAGGATGATCACCAGAGCGGCAGTGCTGCCCGGATCGGGGAAGAGCATGACAGGCGCTGCGGTCGCAGCAGGCGCAGATGTGATGATCAGCGGAGATTACGGGCATCATGACGGGATCGACGCGCTGATGCAGGGCATCGCTGTGATCGATGCAGGGCATTACGGGATTGAAAAGATTTATATTTCGCAGATGGAAGAGTTTATCAAAACGAGATTCCCGGAGCTTAAGGTGTATACGGAGAAGCTGGAGAATCCGTTTACAGTAATATAGAGAATCGATTTGGAACAGCAGGCGCACAGTCCGTCTGCTACAAGACTATTTGCTGTAAATGCGTTCCTGTCTGAGGCGACTGGGAGGAGCTCCTTGGCAGAGTTACTGTTCACTCCGTGACCAGTAACACGCATGCTATGCAAATCATGGCGCACATCCCGCAGCAAGTACGCCGAAGCGTACTTGGGTAATGACATTAGGGCAGAGGAGGAGACAGTAATGAGAGATAAGCAGATGGCATCCGTACAGATCGGTCCGGAGGTCAGACAGTATCTGGTTGGCACCAGCTATGAGGAGATTGCAAAGGATTATCAGGAGACAAAGAACAATGATATTGTTCTGGTACTGGTGGATGGAAGGCTGAGGGAGCTTCAGAAATGCGTGGCCGGTGACTGCTGTCTGAGCTTTGTGACCACGGAGGAGAAGATGGGATTTCATACTTACCGCAGAAGTATGATACTTCTCATGATAAAGGCTGTTTACCATGAGGCAGGGCATGCACACATTGAAAAAGTAGGGGTTCATTTTGCTGTGAGCGGTGGCATCTACTGTACCATAAAGGGAAACCTGACGTTAGATGAGGTATTTCTTGAGAAGGTAAAGATATATATGCATCAGATGGTGAGGGATGCCATCCCGATCCGGAAGAAATGCCTGAATACAGACGATGCGATCAGCCTGTTTGAAAAATACGGGATGAAGGACAAGGAAAAGCTCTTTCATTACCGGCGTGTGTCGAAGGTGAACCTTTACAGCATCGACGATTTTGAAGATTATAATTACGGCTTTATGGTGCCGGATACCTCTTACCTGAAATATTTTGACCTGAAGCTCTATGATGAGGGCTTTGTGCTGCTTCTCCCGGGTAGGAAGGATCCGAAGTCTGTCCCGGATTTTGCACCGCAGCGGAAGATCTTTCAGGTGCAGAAAGAGTCCATGAAGTGGGGGGAGATGCTGGAGGTGCCGACGGTGGGTGCACTGAATGACTATATTGTTCATAAGGATATCCATGATCTGATTCTTATTCAGGAAGCATTACAGGAGAGGAAGATTTCAGATATTGCCCGGCAGATCGCAGAAGACAGAGATAAGAAGCTGATCCTGATAGCCGGTCCCTCATCTTCAGGCAAGACTACATTCTCCCACAGACTTTCCATTCAGCTGGCGGCGCATGGGATGAAGCCCCATCCGATCGCGGTGGATGATTACTTTGTGAACCGGGAGGACACACCGAAGGACGAATACGGAAAGCACAATTTCGAATGTCTGGAAGCACTGGATGTGGAACTTTTTGTCCGGGATATGAAGGCACTTCTGGCCGGAGAAAGAGTAGAGCTTCCCACCTTTAATTTCAAAACAGGATTACGGGAATACCGTGGAAAATACAAGCAGCTGGGGAAGGATGATATTCTTGTCATCGAGGGAATCCACTGTCTGAACCCGGAAATGTCACGCGGATTGCCGGATGAAAGTAAGTTCAGGATTTATATCAGTGCGTTGACACAGTTAAACATCGACGAGCACAACCGCATCCCTACCACAGATGGAAGACTTCTGAGAAGGATCGTGCGTGATGCCAGAACGAGAGGTACGAGCGCAAAAAACACCATTGCCATGTGGGATTCGGTGCGAAGGGGGGAAGAATCCTATATTTTCCCTTATCAGGAGGAGGCAGACGTGATGTTCAACTCAGCCCTGATCTATGAATTTGCCGCACTGAAGATCTATGCGGAACCGCTGCTTTTCGGGATAGAAAAGACAGAGCCCGAATACCTGGAGGCAAAGCGCCTGCTGAAATTCCTGGATTACTTTGTGGGAATCCCGGATGACAGTATTCCCACGAATTCGCTGCTGAGAGAATTCGTGGGGGGAGGGTGTTTTCAGGTCTAACTCGGGGGAAAAGATTTTTGATGGAATTTGAGATAATTTATGATAGAATGAAGCCAGAGTCAGATACTTCTGACTCTGGTATTGAAAATCATAACCTTTTGACCCTGGAATCAAAAGATTAAGTATTTAGAACTTAGGCAGGTATAAGATATGCTCAGTGATAAGATAATAGGTTATCTGGATGATTTGGTGAAAACTGCTGAAAAACAGGATTATAAAATAGAATCCATTACATTTTATAATACATATGCAGAGGTTCCGGAAAAGGAAAAAAATGAAGATACATTTCTGGAAATGCAAGAATATCTAAGCGGGAAGAATATTGAAATTTTGTCTGATGGTATCGAATTGGAAGCAGAAGATACAGTGGTTTCACTGGACGAAAGGATTCAGCCATTTGATCCAACAAAGATTAGTATTATCATGGCACCAATGGCATTGGATTCTCTGGTAAGACGCTTAAAAAATAGAGAAATTGATTTAAATACTGAGTTTCAAAGGAAGGGTGGTTTATGGAACGACGTAAAAAAGAGTCAGCTCATTGAATCTTTTTTACTCAGAATTCCTCTGCCGGCTTTCTATTTTGATGCTTCCGATGAAGATAACTGGTTAATTATTGATGGTTTGCAGAGAATAACGGCAATTAATGAATTTGTTGTAGAAAAGACACTAAAATTGGAGGGAATGGAGTTTTTTAATGATTTAAACGGGTTGGGTTACGATGAACTTCCACGTCAGTTTTCCAGAAGAATCGATGAGAGTACGATCATAACATATTCGGTAAAGGAAGGAACTCCGATTAATGTAAAATATAATATCTTTAAACGTTTGAATACAGGTGGTCTGGAACTGACACCACAGGAGATCCGACACGCTTTATATCAGGGGCCGGCAGTTTCATTTCTGAAAAAACTTGCTTCGTCCGAGGCCTTTCTAACTGCCACATGTCACAGCATCAAAACAGAACGAATGCTGGATCAGGAATTTGTACTGAGGTTTGTTGCAGTTTGCTATTATGGAACAGACAAATATGAGGGGATATCGGAGAATTATCTGAATGAGACCATGGATTACATAAATCACCAAAAAAGAGAAATAATAGATAGTATGGAAGAGGAATTCAGCTCGATTATGACGATTATGTATCATATTTTTGGCAATGCGGCATTTCGCAAAATGGCTTCTGATGGGAGACGTCGTCCAATCAATAAGGCGATTTTTGAAATGTGGTGCAGAGCCATATTTGAGCTGGATGAAACACAGAGAAATAAAATTGTGAAAAAAAAGCAAGAGATACAGAAACAATACGTTGTATTGTGTGAAACAAATGATTTTCAGATATTTGTAAAGTCAAGTGACAAATACTCCTATAATAAACGCATGGCTCAGATAAAACTTTTGATTGAGGAGGTACTCAGTGATTAAAAAAATCAAAATCAAGAATTTCAAATGCTTTGAAGAAATAGAGCTGGAATTGTCAAATATGAATCTTCTTTCTGGAGTCAACAGTATGGGAAAGTCTACCATTATTCAGGCATTGCTGTTATTGCGCCAGGCTTTTGAAAAAGGCAGCCTGAAAGATGGTATTTACTTAAATGGTAATTATACACAAATTGGAACAGGGTATGACTTGCTGTATTTCAATGCAGATGGGGATATAGAAATTATTCTTACAGATGAATATGACCAGGAGCACAAATGGGTTCTCGATTATATAAGAGATTCCGATTATCTTAAAATCAATCATAAGATGTCAGAAGGGATTGATGATATAGCAGAAGAGAATTTAAATCTTCTTAATCAGAATTTTGAGTATATTATTGCAGAAAGATTTGGACCGAGAAAAAGCTATGAAAAATCTTTTTATGATGTTCAGGTCAGAAATCATGTCGGTATATACGGCGAACATGCGGTGTATTATTTGGAAAAGCATTCCGGTGATCCAGTGGGAACAAGAGAAGTGCTTCTGGGCAGAGGAAATACTTTGAAGCAGCAGGCAGAACAATGGATGAATGTAATCAGTCCTGGAATCGGGTTTGATTTTAACGATGTTCAAACGGCAGATATTGTCAGCCTGAAAGTCAGACAAGCGGAGAATGCAGCATCTATGGGAACCATAATGGAATATAAACCTGTAAATGTGGGGTTTGGTGTTTCTTATAGTCTGCCGGTCATACTTGCATTATTAAAGGCAAAAACCAATGATCTTGTTATATTAGAAAATCCGGAAGCTCATCTTCATCCCCGGGGACAGAGAAAAATCGGGGAATTGATTGCAAGAGCAGCGCAGGGCGGTGTACAGGTTATTGTAGAGACACACAGTGATCATATTTTAAATGGCATACGTCTGGCTGTTAAACAGAAGATATTGAAGAAAGAAAAAGCTAAATTATACTATTTCTGTACAAAAACGTCAGACAGTGTCACTGTCCACACATATGATGCACCTGTATTGGATGAAAACGGGCGTTTGGACTTCTGGCCGAAAGGTTTTTTTGATGAATGGGATAATGCATTATTGGAATTACTGTAAAGATAAATGGTGGTGAAGAAATGATTGCAGCAGTTAACGATCTGTCTTTTGTAAAATCATTTTCCAGCAAACAGGAAGCTATTCAGAAAGTACATCAGTGGATGGATATATGCAGGAAGATAGAGAGTAAGGAAACAACTGAGGTAAAGAAACTGTATTCAACAGTCATAAATACTTCGATGGAAATCGCTCCTGGATATCCTCTGATTCAATTGGTGAAGGAATTTCAAACACAGGATGAAAAAAGATACCTGATGCATTTACTGGCGAATCTGGATCAGCCGAAAAATATACTGGATGAAGAATTTAAACTGGGAAACTCCTGTTCTGTAATCTGTGCATGGGCGAAAGATGATTTTCTGATCAGTCTTGAATCAGAGCCTGTGTTTGCACAGTCGGTAATTGAGGGAATGATAGGGAGAGAGAATACTTCTATAAAAAATATCTCCAGACAGGAGCATATTCAGTTCTACAAAATTATGCTGGGGATCAGATGCTATGAACCTAATAAAAAACACAGAAAAGATCCTTATGTAGATGGAGCAGGGCGTTATGTAGATGCCATGGACTTAAATGATGAAGAAGCACAGGAATTATTAAATTGTGCAATTGAAATAAACGGAAACCTGTATGGAAAGAAACACGGGAGATATTATTGTTTTCAAAGACATCATGAAAATTGTTATCATGGATATCAGAATAATGAGTTGGGACTACATATTATAAATAAAATTGATAAGTATGAGTGGGAGTGAATGTAAGAGATAAAAAAAGAATCCCTGTGTCTGTTAAAACCGCAGGGTAAAGTACGAAAGACCGTAGAACTGGAACATACCACGGGCACGGCCATCCTCGCAGACCGTCTTTTCCATCGCCTGATATTTACGGACGCTGGACTTGGCGAGCTGCTGCCGAAGGGTCAATACATCGCAGAGTTCCGGTGGCGCAGTCTTCAAAAGCTCGGCCACATACTTTTTATCCAGACTTTCGGTCTCCAAACCTTTGTCGGAGAGCCACTGCTTCATCTGCTGCACGGAGTTCGGGTTTTCGAGAGCGGTCAGATGCTTCATGGCCTCGGTCAGCTCCTCACGGGAGCGGGTGTCCATTTCGATGGCCTGATGTACCAGCTCCATATCCAGTCGAACACCACGGTCGTTTATCTCTTGGTCGATGTGGTACTCCTCCCAGACCGAGTCTGGCACCGGGAACTTGCGCAGCTTCTGCTTTTCCAGACCGAGGACTGCACCGACACCTTCCAAGGAAAGCGGCAGGCTCATCGTGGCAGACCATATCATGGAGCAGCGCCAGCTCTCTGGGTTGAGATACTCACCGGTCGGATAGCCGAGGAAGCGTGAAAGACAGATGCGTTCAAAGGAAGCATTGAAGGCCCATTTGATAACGTTCTCATCCTCCAAGGCCGCCAGTACCTCTTCGGGAATCTTCTCACCGCAGGCAAGGTCGACTACTTCCACCGGAGCGTTATCGACACTGTAGGCAAAGAGCAATATTTCAAAATTGGGAGACTCGCAGTAACGGTAGACACCGGTCTTTTGGAGCGGGACGTCACTGTAGGTCTCGATATCGATACTGAGTGTTTTCATAGAATTAGTCCTTTCAATGACACAAGCGGCAGAGAACGAATCCCTACCGCCTGCTTTGGTTTACTGGTCGTCCTTCTTCTCCGGATGCCATGCCTTCCAGTCAGCCTTCACCCTGCGGTAAGCGGCGGTGAGAATCCTCACGATGAACTTACCGATGTTGTAGAGGGCGTAGCCGTAGATGATAAAGAAGAAGCAGTAGCACACGGAATAGATGACAATCTGGTTTGCAATAGAAATCATATCGTTCATATGGTTTACCTCATATTTTCATAAAATGGTGCTGGCGGCAGTGTTCCCACCGCCAGCATGGTGGATTGGGTCAGGGATTAGTCGAGGAAATCCTCATCCTCGTCCGTTGCGAAGTCGGACTCAGCAGATGCCTTGCCGCCGAGAGGCTGACCGTCGCGCACCTTCTGCAGGTTGTTCAGGCCGCAGGCGATACCCTTGTTGCCGGAGCTGTTGAAGGCATAGAAGGTGATGCTGGCACGACCATACACACCGGAGTAGACCTCGGAACGGGTCATGATAGGATTCAGGTCAGCATCCACGATGCCGGGAGCAGAGGTCGCATTGGCGTTGATGAAGTAGGCGTTCGCATAGGCTGCGTCATCAGGTCTTTCAAGGTCGCCATCGCGGAGAGGCGTCTTGATGACGGAGAGAGCAGGTACGGACTTACCGTTGCCCTTCAGCTTGGACTCGCCCTCATGGTAGGCAGCTTCGATAGCAGCCTTGACCTTAGCGACGGTCTTGGTATCGGACTTAGGGATGATGAGGCTGACGCTGTACTTAGGTGCACCGCCGTTGATGCTCTTAGGCTCCCAGACGTTGGCGTAGCTCCAACGGGTGTCCGGGCCAGTGATAACCTTCATGGGATTGCTCATTTTTACATTCTTACTCATATTAGTTGTCCTCCATAAAATCTGATTTTGCGGTGTTCATTGCCGGACGCTTATCGGATTCCGGCACGAGAGTCGGTTTGCCCTGCGGCTTTTCGATGAAGCCAGCAAGGAGTTCTTCAAAGCGGGCCTTGCCGAGGAGCTTCTGCATCGTGGTGATGCCGAGCAGCTTCTTCTCATACGGCTCAAAGCCTGCATCTTCGACTGCCTGAATGACAGCAGTCTCGTTTGTGTACTTACGGTTCGAGCGGCCTTCGACCAGCTTGAAGCCGTGCCATTCCTTTCCGCTGACTGCCTGCTGCAGAGCGTACTCCTTAATATCGGAGGCCCATGCCACAAGCTCGTCCACACGGGAGAGGATGACTTCGATTTCCGAATCCTCCAATAGAGGCGGCAGTTTGAAGTCGTGCTGTGCCAGAAGAAGGTTTGCTTCCGCTCTGGCCATGCATTCATGCTTGGCCTTACAGAAACCGCACCATTCTCCGCAGAGGAAGTTGCCGTCACCGGCGAAGGCAAGCTCAGCGGTAGGTTTCAGGATTTCATCTGCCCAAGCGTACAGGGCTTCCTTTTCCAGTTCGAAAGTGCTGACGTTCTGGCGACGAGGCTGGTAGATGGTCATGCTGACGTTGTCGATGTCGTAGATGTCATCGAACAGCTCCAGCGCACCGAGGGCGTAGCACTTCATCTGGGGATTGTCCTCCGAAGAGACCAGAACACCCAGACCGTGCTTGTAATCGACGATACGGAGTGTGCCGTCAGCGATGATGATGCAGTCGGCGGTTCCGAAGCCCTGTTCTACCCAGAGGGAGAAGTCTACACGCTGTTCGATAAGGACGACCGGGTCGGAGCAGGTCTCCTTGGCAGCTTCTACCTGTTCCATGATGAAGGCTGCATAGCCATTGGCGCAGTCCTCCATCTCGGCGTTGTACCAAGTGAGGTGTTCGGTCGGGTCTTTGACCGCCATGCCCAGCGCCTTGCGGAGCTTGTACTCGCAGAGGCTGTGAGCGTCGGTTCCTTCGGCAGCATAGTCGCTACCTTTGTCCTCATAGGTCTCGCACAATCTTGCAGAAGGCGGGCAATGGAGCCAACGTTCCGAAGACGATGCGGAGAGGATTGCATGTCCTTTAGGCGGCATCACAGCACCTCCACTTCATGAAGCAGGGCCTCATAGTGCTGAGGGTCGATGCCGGAGAGCTTGCTGGCACCATACTTCTGAAGCAGGGTACGGATAGCAGCGGTGTGCCCAGCGCGGGACTTTTCTGCTAAGACAGCTCGTACCTGTTCCAGAGTGAGGGCGGACTTCTTTTCGGGCTTGGCCTCCTCGACGGGAGCTTCTTCGGAACCACTGAACTGCTGAGCCAGCCAGTTAGCGGCCTCGTTAATAGCAGCAGCGGCACTGCACAGCTCTTCGATGGCCGCGGCCATATCGCTCATTCTGCTCATAGTGTTTTCCTCCTTCCTCGGTTTGTCTCTGTGCGGCGAGGATACTCATGTTCCTTGCCAGTCTGCCGGATACGACGCTGATTGCGGTCAAGACCTGAATCACTTCGGCATCGTTGTGGCGATCGTTGTAATAGGACTGCTTCACGGTGTTCACCTCCATTCTGCAAGGCGGTTTGTTCTGTGCCTTACACTTCCCAATGGAGATGAGCCACCGGATTGAGCCACATTTTTTTTTGAAAAAATATCTGGCTGCCGGAAATGCAGCAGCCAGACGGTGTACCTTCCTATTTAATAGCCACGCATCTTACGCAGCTCAGTACGGTAGCGCTGCATCTGGCGGGCAAAGGTACGCTGCGGTCTGCCAAGCTCCTCGGCGATGGAACGGTCGGATTTCTCTTTACCAAGCATCTGGAGGATGAGGTCGGCTTCCGGGTCGAGTTCACGCAGACGCTGAATCAGCTGCTCCAGCAGGAGCTTGTCCGCTACGACGTCTGCCGTGAGCGGAGCCGTGTCAGGGACACTGTCCAGCGGAGAGCAGGTGTCGCCATCCTCGTTTTCATTTTCATAGTCGAGGGACAGCATGTCTCCAGCACGACGGAACTCGCAGTTAAAGCAGTCACCGTCGCAGATCCAGAACTTGTTCTTCGGGCAAGCGCACTGACCCTGATACTGCGCCTTCTTGCGGAAGGTGTCATAGTAGCTGGTCTGCTCACGATAGAACTCTTCAGGAACCTCCACCCATTCTTTGGTGGACTTGATGTAGATACGGTAGGTTTTACTCTGGTTTGCATTGTTTGCCATTCGATTTTCTCCTTTCGGCTGTTAAACCGAAGCGGAGATAACCGGTATGGCTGCCAGTTCTGATTGTCATAGATGGTCACCTCATGCGGATCTCTCCGCTTCATTCCGGTGACCAGCCGTTCGCAAGCTGGCACTCTATATTAAAGTTCTCTCATCCATCAGCTGCGAACACACCTCGTGGCCACGAAGAAGGTGAGCTGATTTCAGAGAAAGTAGTTTTACGTCTTGCTCAGGACGATTGTTTTCGTTAGTCGTTGGAGATTTGCTCTAAGTCAGCGAAAACTTCGCTGTAGTAGCAAGAGGCCAAATCGTATACTCCGTGAGCGCCGTAGCGACGGAATACGGAATCAACCACGGCCTTGCCGTATTCGGCTGCCACTTGGGAAGCGGCATTCTCGATGTTGATGATCCAGTCTCTCTTAGATAATTTCATGAATTTCACCTGCCTTTCATCAATCTACTAAAAGGATACCAGTCAGCAATAACACTTCAAATAAGGCAGAGTGTGGCTGGAATAACACTTTTAACACTTTGCATAACACTTTTTCAAAAGTGAGTTTGAGTGAGTTTACAACTTGTTAGAACTTTTGTTAGTCATAAAGGAATGTTTTTTGTGGATTTGCGTGATATAATAAAAATTGTATAAGTGTAGCTGCGTCATGCAGCGAAAGGAAACGAGGTGACGTAGTGGTACTTGCAGATTTTTGTAAAGGGATATATCCGGCGTGTCCTGCATTTACAAATCACGAAAATTTTATACGTGCTTTGTTTACAGCCGCTGGAAGAGATGTCTATATATCTGACAGCTATAGGAGAAATCTTTTCAGTGGATATAAGCCGTTTGTCGAAAAGCAGAAAAACGAACTTCGTGGTCATGACAATCAGAAAACGCTGGAAGCCTTCTTTTATGAAAACATCGCCGATGACAAGGTTATGGATGTGCTGCTGGCGTTTAGCGTTCCTGAAAAAAATGAGCCAAATAAAAAAGCGCTCTCCACAGCTGTGGCGCTGCAGATGAAGGCACTGATTGATAGTGGTGATGACGAAGAAGCTGACGATGTTGTTTTAGCTGCATATCAAGCGGCCAAAGCAGCGCCAGCGGATGATGAAATGGCGTTATCGGCATTTAAACCACTTTATCCGGGTGACGATGTTTATGTAGGCACAAATCCAACATATAAGATTCAGAGCCACGAGACCGTGAGCCACACATGGTCGATTATGAATACTGGCAAGATCACATGGATTGGCAGAAAATTTGTGTATCGTCGTGGGCCAAAGGATAGGCCAGAGGCTACACCTTCGGAAATTCCAATCCAGACCGTCAAACCGCAAGAAAGCGTAAAAATAACCACGACCTTCGATGGCCGTGGCTTTGATGGAATATTTCATTGCTTTTGGGAAATGCAGGACTCCGACGGAGAAAACTGCTTCCCGAAAAGAGATTCATTATTTTCAGTAACAATTGATGCTAAATTCAAACGCACGTAAGTATGGAGGGAAATAGCGTGAACGAGCAAGTAGTAGAAAAATGGGTAACCTTGAAGGAAGTTCAGGAACATCTTGGTGTAGGCCGTGAAACAATCCTGCAGTGGATTGCAAAAAGAAATATGCCTGCTTACAAGGTTGGTCGTCTGTGGAAGTTTAAATTATCCGAAGTGGATGAATGGATTCGCTCCGGTGGTGCCGCAGACAATGTAAAAAATGAAGATTAAGTCCAAAATATTGGACAGGAGATAGGTTTTAATTAGTATGGTGCAGTGCAAGTAGCTGCTCATACAAAACAGGAAGGAACAAAAACTATGGATAATCAAGTGCATAACGCAATTGTTAATTTTATATGGGGAATCGCAGATGACTGTCTGAGAGACATTTACGTTCGTGGCAAGTATCGTGATGTTATTCTGCCGATGACCGTTATTCGCCGTTTGGATGCCATGTTGGAAGATACCAAACCGGCAGTTCTGGAAATGAAGAAAATGCTGGACGATGCGGGTATTACTAATCAGTGGCCTGCGCTCTGCAATGCTGCTGGGCAGGCGTTTTGTAATGCGTCTCCGTTCTGTCTGCGTGATCTTACCAGCCGAGCAAAGAAGCAGACATTAAAAGCAGATTTTGAGGCTTACCTTGATGGCTTTTCACCTAACGTGCAGGAAATTCTGACGAAGTTTCAGTTTAGAAACCAGATTGATACAATGATTGAGGCTGATATTCTTGGAGCTGTTATTGAGAAATTTATCTCTCCTGATATCAATTTAAGTCCTAAACCTGTGTATCGAGACGATACTAAAACAGAGATAAAGCATCCAGCTTTGGATAATCACGGAATGGGTACCGTTTTTGAAGAGTTAGTTAGGCTCTTCAATGAAGCCAATAACGAAGAAGCAGGTGAACATTGGACTCCTCGTGATGTGGTAGATTTAATGGCCGACCTCGTATTGCTGCCTGTTGCGGATCAACTTAAGAATGCTACATATTCTTGCTATGATGGAGCTTGTGGTACAGGCGGTATGCTCACAGTGGCCCAAGATAGATTATTGACTTTGGCAAAACGTCGTGGAAAAGATGTATCTATCCATCTATTTGGGCAGGAAGTCCAGCCTGAAACTTATGCAATATGCAAAGCTGATATGCTCTTAAAAGGTGATGGTGAACAAGCGGAACACATAGCTTATGGTTCTACTCTTTCTTTAGATGGCCATGCTACAAGACAATTTGACTTTATGCTGGCTAATCCACCATATGGAAAGAGTTGGAAAACGGATGCGGATAAAATGGGCGGAAAAAAGGATATCCTTGACACTCGATTTAATACATATTTGGAGGATGGCACTCCACTGTACATGATTCCGAGAGTGAGCGATGGCCAGTTATTGTTCCTTTTGAACAATGTTGCAAAGATGAAGAAGGATACTCCTTTGGGAAGTCGCATTGCTGAAGTTCATAACGGATCGTCTATTTTCACAGGGGATGCAGGAAGTGGCGAAAGTAATGCTCGACGATATTTAATCGAAAATGACTTAGTTGAAGCAATCATCGCTCTTCCTGAGAATATGTTCTACAACACCGGCATTGGAACATTTATCTGGGTGCTTTCAAATAAAAAAGAAGCTCGTCGTGTAGGTAAGGTGCAGTTGATTGACGCCACAGGAATGAAGTCTCCTTTACGAAGGAATATGGGTAAAAAGAATTGTGAGTTCACTCCTGAAATCCGTAAAGAAATCATGCGCATTTTCCTTGATATGGAAGAAAGCGAAGTTAGCATGATATTCGACAACAATGAGTTTGCTTATTGGACTGTAACTGTTGAAAGACCTCTTCGGTTGCGTGTGTTCCCTGAACGTGAAATTCCGGCTAATGCATTCAAAAATGATGCTGAATGTAATGAGGCGAAGAGTGCTATCGCCCAAGCAGCAAAGACTGCTCCGTTAGACGATTGGACTGCTTTTGCAAAAGTAACAAAACTTAAGGTAGCATTGTTGAAAAAAATTCGTCCTTATATCACCGATAAGGATGCAACGGCTAAGCCAATTGCTGGCGAAGCAGATCCTGATCTTCGTGATACTGAAAATGTTCCGTTTAAATATGAGGGTGGAATCAATAAGTTTATCGAAACGGAAGTCCATCCGTATGCTCCCGATGCATATGTAGATGAAAAGAAAACTTTAGTTGGATATGAGATTAGCTTCACAAAGTATTTTTATAAACCAACTGATTTCCGTCCTCTCGAAACAATAATTGATGATTTAAACGCTCTTGAGCAGAGAAAAGAGGCAGCCATAAGTTCGTTGGTAACCAAGGGAATTAAGTCGAACGCACGTATGAAAGATAGTGGAGTTGCTTGGTTGGGCGAAATACCTGAGCACTGGACTACTATTAAACTACGTCAAATTTTGCATCCGGTTTCGGTCAAGAATCATCCGGAATTACCACTTTTATCCGTTACCAGAGAACAAGGTGTTATTATTCGTGATGTGGACGACGCGGAAAGCAATCATAATTTTATACCTGATGATTTAAGCGGATATAAAGTTGTGCGCAAAGGCCAGTTCGCAATGAATAAAATGAAAGCGTGGCAAGGCTCTTATGGAATTTCCGAACATACAGGAATTGTAAGCCCTGCTTATTTCATTTTTGATGTTGATTTTGACAATATTGAATATTTTCACTATGCGATAAGAAGTAAAGTGTATGTGAACTTTTTTGCGCAGGCCTCCGATGGTATCCGTGTCGGACAATGGGATTTGCAAATGGATAAGATGAAAGAAATTCCATTTATTGTGCCATCACCAGAGGAACAGCAAGCAATTGTGGAATATATTCCGAAGATTTGTGCTGTGTATGATTCTGAAATTGAGAAATTGCAGAAAAGAATTGATCTTCTGCTGGAGCAAAAGAATAAGCTTATCTCTGAAATTGTTACAGGCAGGGCTGTTGCTACAAATGAAAGTTTATCAGGAACTGAGGAGGTGTAAAACATGGCATTTAGCAACACAAAGGAAAGCGGTCTTGAGGCTCTTATCGTAAAATGGCTGGTAGATCACAATAATTATGAGCAGGGCACGAATGCTGACTATAATCGTGAGTATGCCGTGGATGAAACACGCTTGTTTAGGTTTTTACAGGATACACAGCCCGATGCGCTTGAGAAGTTGGGCGTTTTCAAATCTGCTCTGAAAAAGAAGCAGTTCCTAAACCGATTGCAGGGTGAGATTGCGAAACGTGGCATTATCGATGTGCTGCGTAATGGTGTAAAAATTTACCCGGCAAATCTCATCATGTTCTACCTGACACCGACAGAAAATAATACCAAGGCCAAGGAGATGTTTAAGAAGAATATTTTCAGCGTCACCAGACAGCTGCAGTATTCTATGGATGCTACTCGTCTGGCGCTGGACATCTGCTTATTCATCAATGGTCTGCCGGTAATCACTTTTGAGTTGAAGAATCAGCTCACAAAGCAGGATGTGGACGATGCGGTTGAACAGTACAAGACTGACCGTGACCCAAGAGAACTGTTGTTCCGGTTCAAGCGCTGCATGGTGCATTTTGCAGTTGATGACGCACGAATCAAATTCTGCACGAAGCTGGACGGTAAGAGTAGCTGGTTCCTGCCTTTTGATAAAGGCTATAATGATGGTGCAGGTAATCCTCCGAATCCAGATGGCCTGATGACAGACTATCTCTGGAAGGATATTCTCACTAAGCTGAAGCTCAGTCGCATTATTGAAAACTATGCACAGGTTGTTGTTGAAGAGGACCCGGAAACAAAGAAGAAGTCTGTGAAGCAGATATTCCCTCGTTATCACCAGCTGGATTGTGTAGAAAAACTGCTGGCTGACGTAAAGGAAAACGGTATCGGCAAGCGTTACCTGATTCAGCATAGTGCTGGCTCCGGTAAATCCAATTCTATCTCATGGTTGGCCCACCTGCTGATTAGCTTGGAACAGGATGGCCACCCGATGATTGACTCCGTACTGGTTGTTACTGACCGTCGTATTCTGGACAAGCAGATTCGTGATAATGTCAAGCAGTTTATGCAGGTGGCAAACACCGTGGCATGGGCTGAGCATTCCGGTGATTTGCGTAAAGCAATCCAAGATGGAAAGCGAATCATTATTACAACAATTGAGAAGTTCCCGTATGTCGTGCCAGATATCGGAGCGTCCCACAAGCAGAATCGTTTTGCGGTTATCATCGACGAGGCCCATTCTGGTCAGAGCGGCCGAAACTCTGCGCAGATGAATTTGGCTCTTTCTGGTCTTGCTTCCGAAGATGAGATGGACAACGAGGACAAGATCAATGCAATGATGGAGGGTCGCAAGCTGCTGACCAATGCCAGCTACTTTGCATTTACGGCTACTCCGAAGAATAAAACGCTGGAGACCTTTGGTGTTCCGTATCAGGATGGCGACGATGTAAAACATCGCCCATTCCATGTGTACACGATGAAGCAGGCCATTCAGGAAGGCTTCATTCTCGATGTGCTGAAATACTACACACCGATTGCCAGCTACTATAAACTTATGAAAACAGTGCGGGATGACCCAATGTTTGATAAGAAGAGAGCGCAGAAGAAGTTGCGTTCCTTCGTGGAGAGCGACTCCTATACCATCGCACAGAAAGCAGAAATGATGGTTGAGCATTTCCACGAGCAGGTCATCTCCAAAGGAAAAATTGGTGGACAGGCCCGTGCTATGGTGGTCAGCTCCAGCATTCCTCGCTGTATCGAATACTACTATGCAATAAATAAGTGTCTTGCAAACAGACACAGCCCTTACAAGGCAATCGTAGCTTTTTCTGGAGAACACAGGTATCAGGGGCAGGAGCCTGCATTGACTTCTGCAGCCATGAATGGTTTCCCGGACGCCAAGATTCCGGCCACTTTTAAGACGGACCCATATCGTCTGTTAATTGTAGCGGATATGTTCCAGACTGGCTTTGACGAGCCTCTGCTTCATACGATGTATGTGGACAAGATGTTGTACGACATCCGTGCTGTGCAGACTTTGTCTCGTCTTAATCGTTGCCATCCGCAGAAGCACGATACCTTCGTGCTGGACTTCTACAATAAGCCCGCAATGATTGAAGAGGCATTTTCGAGATACTACAGGACCACTTTGCTTTCTGGTGAAACGGACCCGAACAAGCTGTATGATCTTATCGCAACGATGGAAGATTATCAGGTTTATTCTGAGTCTCATGTTGAGAAGCTGGTTGACCTATATTTGAATGGCGCTGAGCGTGATAGACTCGATCCAATTCTGGATGCTTGTGCTGCTATTTATAAGGATCTTGACACAGAAGATCAGATTAAATTTAAGAGCGCTGCCAAGGCATTCTGCCGTACATACGGTTTCCTCGGGGCCATTCTTCCTTATGGAAACGCAGATTGGGAACGTCTCTCTATTTTCCTGAATCTGTTGATTCCCAAGCTGCCATCGCCTCGTGATGATGATTTCTCCGAAGGCATTCTTGATGTTATTGATTTGGATAGTTACCGCCTGGAAGCACAGGAGTGTATGTCGATCAAGTTGGAAGATGCAGATTCCGAGGTGCCTCCGGTCCCGGCTGGCAAGACCGGACATATCGTCAATCCAGAAATGGACCTGCTGTCCATCATTCTGAACGACTTCAACGATATGTTTGGCAACATCAACTGGAATGATGCAGATAATGTTCGTAGACAGATTCTTGAAATTCCTGAGATGGTGGCAAAGGATGAACGTTATCAAAATGCGATGAAGAACTCCGACGAGCAGAATGCCCGTATGGAAAGTGAACGTGCATTGCAGCAAGTAATCTTTGCGATTATGGCCGATAACATGGAGCTGTTCAAACAGTTCCAAGATAATCCGTCCTTCAAAAAGTGGCTCTCTGATTTGGTATTCAATATGACCTATGAGCCGCAGGGTAAAAAGCAAGGCGCAAAGAAAACGATAAACTATTCAGATTATCAGGCACCGGCAAGTATGGTGGCTGAAAAAAAGGCTCTCTACGGAACGGACAAGAAATAACTAAAGGTGAGGAGGCGCAGTATGTCAGAAGCGCTATCGAAAACATTAACACATGGTGACTTCGATTCAGTCTTTCAGGAAGTTCAGCAGCCGGAAACGGTTAACTGGATTACCGAGGGAGAACTGCGCCTTTTTCACCTTGTAATTCGCAATAACAAAATCAATGTGGAGGATTTGAAGGCTTATCTGTACATGAGCATGGGAGACTATGTGTTTTCAAGAGCAAAGCTCGAAAAGTTCAGTCAGGCCGGAAATAGAGATGCTGTTGTATCGCAGGCGCTGCGTGTGATTAAGAAAAACGGCGGTGCTGATGTTCAGGGTACTGGTGGCGAATTGGGCGAGGTATTGAATTACACCTTCATGGAAGAAAAGCTCCATGCACCGAAATTGATGAGCAGAATCGAAATTAGTACTGATGGAAAGCAGTATGACAGCGTCGCAGACAGTATTCATCTATTAACCAGTGGTGTGTCAGGACGCCCGTACCATCAAGTGGTGTTTGGATCTTCCAATATTGTCGGTGACCTCGGTTATGCCATTGACGGTGCTTTCGAGAAAATATGCCGTATCGAACAGCACGAGGTGCAGGAAATTCACATGGCCAATCAGCTTATTTTTGAACGCATGGCTACAGATGAAGAAGCTGCACTTGTGAAAGATATTCTTGTTCCGAATCCTTCAAAAACCAATAGATACAACACATCGTATGGCGTGTTCCTTGGATACACTTTGGGTCTTGGTACAGACTATCCGGTCCATGAATACGAGGAACTTGCCGAACAGAAAATGCAGGCTGACATAAAGCGTTATATTCCGTATATTCTCCAGAAGATTCAAGATTGCGGCTTGGAAATGCACTCGTTCTATATTTATGTGCTACCTTTTAACGATGCCGAAGATGAAAAGAAATCTATCATGGAGGCGGTGCTGGAAGGAGATGTTGACTTAATATGAGCGATGAAAAGAAAAAATTAGGCGACGCCATATTCGTTGACATTGACAGCAACGAGTATCTAAACGAAATTCACGAGAAGATACTTTTCAATTATGCGTTACGCCTATTTCAGCTTGAAACAAAAGGTAAAGCTAAAGAATTTGACCTTTTGGACGCACTCCGTTTTGCAGACCTGCTGTCCAAGTCAAATCATCCAGAGTCCAGTGTCAGCCACAAAATGTGGGCGCAGGAAATTATCGTTCTCCTGAACGAATTGTACCCGGAGAATTCGTTAGTTAAATTATATGCAGGCTCTGTGTTCTCCAGCGTTGGAAACCACCGAGGGTTGCAGAAAATTAATGCCGATTACAAGGATGTCTCTACATTTGAGCGTGTTTTTGCGCAGTACAGGAGTGATTACCTTACAATACCGGCAGATACCGAAAAGAAGTTCTTTAGCGAACAGAAAATTGCGTATGATCATTTGACCGATCCATGTTTCAGCTATTCCGGGCCGACCTCAATGGGAAAATCATTTATTATGCGTATGTTTATTAAGGATGAGGTTGTCCTTCAGGGCGCTCAGAAAAATTATGCGCTGATTGTTCCTACAAAAGCGTTGATAAATGAAGTGCGCAGTAGTGTCATAAATGATTTAAATGATAATCTTGAAAAGCGAAATTACCGTGTGGTTACCGCAGCCAGTGATATAGCTCTGGAAGAAGAACATAACTATATTTTTGTGTTAACACCGGAGCGTTTGCTTTACTTGCTTATCAGCAGGCCGGAGCTGCAAATTGACTATTTGTTTTTGGATGAGGCGCACAAGCTCTCTGGAAAAAACAGCCGTGGCCCATTCTATTACAAAGTGGTTGATATGCTGTTGAAGCGGCCCCAAAAGCCACATTTTATTTTCGCTTCTCCGAATATACCTAATCCTCAGGTATATCTGCGTTTGATGAATGATGTAATCGAAAACAATGATGAGAGCAAGTTGGCCTCCACGTATTCACCGGTTATTCAGGTGAAGTTCTTGCTTGATTTATTGGGCCAGAAGGTTAGCGTCTATAATGAACATACGCAATCGGTTATTAAGGTCGCCGATATTAAAATGCCGAATACATCTCTGAAAATCATGTTGCTCTATTTTGAAGGAAAGAACATGCGTCTACCGGAAGAACAAAGGTCGCAGACTATCGTATATTACAACGGTCGCTCAAAAGCAATTGCTGCAGCAAGAGATTTTGCTGATGCGCTGGGAGTGCAGGAAAAGCACGATCCTGAATTAGATGCCTTATCACGTGATATTACACGAGAAGTTCATGGCGATTATTATCTGGCTGGGATGATAAAAAAAGGCGTAGCATACCATATTGGTTATTTGCCTGCCTCTATAAGAACAAGAATAGAGACTCTTTTCCAGTCTGGAAAAATTACCACAATGTTCTGTACAAGTACATTGCTTGAAGGTGTTAATTTACCGGCGGATAATCTGTTTATTACTGACAACAAGATATTCCGCAGTGAGATGAGTCCGGTTGATTTTAGAAATTTGATAGGCCGTGTAGGTCGAATCAGCTACAATCTTTACGGAAATGTGTTTTTTGTTTCCGAAGAAAAATCCGTAAAGCCGGAAGATTATATCGAAATGCTGCAAACTCCGGTGCCAGAGCAGGACCTTTCAATAACGACAAATCCAAAAGTCCTGAAAAAAGTAGAGAAACAATATGTTGTCGATATCTTAAAAAGCGGAAGTTCTGTGATACCGCAGCGAGTGAATGCAGAGGGCGAGGCACTTCAATCTGAAGAGTCATATGTTATGATGCGCAAGTTCGGATTGATTTTGCTCAGGGATATCATGGAAGACAGAGATAGCCTTGTCCGCAGGGAGTTTTCTGATCTGTTGTCTGTCGCTGACGAAAACGACATCAGGGCGAAGTTTTCAGATTCTCCAACTTTACCTGATGATGACATAAACACTTCGGTTGATCAGACAAAAAGGCTTATAAAGGCCATTAGAGATGGTTTGGAATACCCTCCGTGCATCAACGGCAGCTTCAGATATACCGATGTCATTGAGTTTCTAAACAAGCTCGCCACAATCTTTGAGTGGGACACTTATGAAAAATCTTCCCTTGGCAAGGAGTCATTGCGCAGATGGTATGCTGTAATTCTCTGTCAATGGATGGAGGGAACGGGCCTAAGTTTTATTATGAAGAAGGCTATAGAATACCGCAGAGATCATCCGGAAAATTTCCGTGTGTCTATGTACCAACCGCCGACTACATATAATGACCGTTCCAAGGAACATCGAAACGTTGTTTTTGCAGAAACGCTGGAGGTTATTGAAAATATTATCTTGTTTAGTATTTCTAATTACTTCCTGCGATTTTCGAATGAATATAAGAAGATTCACAATGTAACCGAATTCGAAAACAACTGGTATGAGTATGTGGAGTTTGGAACTACCAATCCGCTAACCATACTGCTACAGAGAAATGGCTTCTCTCGTGAGGCTGCTACCTTTATTCGTGAACACCGTGAGTTTGTCGAAGAGGATGGTAGTACTGGAAGGCTAAGGCTGAAGAATGACCTGCTAACGTGTGGTAATACAAGCGTGGAAATGGAAGCCGCCGACATTAAATATAATGTTCCCGGATTATTTACTGATGACGAAGACGATCCGGAAAATTGGCAACTTTCGTTTAGCAGAACTATCGAATGCCCGGATTGTGGGATTGAGTTTGAAGTCGATTTAGAAGAATATCTCCAAGATGTAAGTAGTTTTGAAAAGGAAAACGGCATGGGTCCTGATGCTGTATACAGCTTTGATAGCGATACTGATTGCGAATGCCCGTACTGCGGCAAAACTCTTCATATTACAGGATGGATTCGTGAATACCCAATAGGAATAGTGGATTCCGAAGAAATCGATGTTGAACTTTTTGAAGACGAAGAATAACACAAGGAGAACACCGATGAAAAAGATAGAAGGTTCACCGAAGAATCTAAAACAATTATTGCAAAATACGAAATACTCCATCCACTATTATCAGAGAGAGTATATGTGGCAGCGTAAGCATATCGAAGAGCTTATCGATGACCTTACCTCTGAATTTCTGGACAACTATAAGCCGGGTGATTCCCGTCCGGCTGTAGCGGAGTATGGCGCATATTTTATGGGCTCCATCGTTTTAGCAGGACGTGAGAATGCTATTATCGATGGCCAGCAGCGCTTTTCGTCTTTGACGTTGCTGCTGATGTATTTGAACAATCGCTTGAAGAAAATCGGTCAGAGCTACAACATGATTGAGACCATGATTTTCTCGGAGTCTTTTGGTACAAAATCCTTTAATATCAATGTGGATGACCGTCAGGAATGCATGGAGGCCATCTTTAACAACAAGGATTTTGATATAACAAATTGTGGAGAATCCGTTCGTAATCTGTATGGCCGCTACACGGATATCGTTGATGTGTTCCCGGCGGACATTACGGACGATATGCTCCTGCATTTTTGCGACTGGCTTGCGGAGAAGGTTTTCTTCATTGAGATTGTTGCCACCACAGAGCAGGATGCTCATAAAGTTTTCGTTACAATGAACGACCGTGGTTTAAGCCTTACCTCTACAGAAATGCTGAAAGGTTATATTCTGTCTGAAATCAGAGATGATGCCATTCGTGAAAAGATGAATGGTGTTTGGAAAGACATGGTCCTCATTCTAAAAAAGGATGACGACAAAGGTGACGAGACCTTTATCAAGGCATGGCTCCGTGCGCATTATGCTGAAACCATCCGTGAAACCAAGGCTGGTGCGGTCAATAAGGATTTCGATATCATTGGTGGCTCATTCCACAAATGGGTCCGTGATGAGCGTGATAAGCTGGGACTGGCTTCCTCTGCGGATTTTGAACTGTTTATAAAAAAGTTCGCTAAATTTGCTGAGGTTTACCAGCGCATTCGCCAGGCTGAGACTGTTTTTGCCGAAGAGACAAAGTATGTCTATTACAATGCGCAGGTGAATTTCACATTACAGCCTCAGCTTCTGTTGGCTCCAATATGCTATGAGGATTCTTGGCCTGTTATTATTGAGAAAATTAATCTGACTGCCCGCTTCATTGATATTCTGATTGTTTCCAGAGTCACGAATTATCGCTCGGTGGATTACAGCACCATCAAGAATTTTGTGTTCAATGTTACGAAGGATATCCGCATGTGCGATGTGCCGACGCTGAAGCAGAAGCTGATGCAGCAGTATATCAATCTGAATTTCAAGCCAGAGGTGGCACTCCCGGATTTAGGGCTTAACAGCTTTACTAAGAAGTACATCAAAAACATTCTCGCTCGTGTGACCGGTTTTATCGAGGAGAGTACCGGTGTTGCTTCTAACTACTGTAACTACATGAATACCCAGACTAAGAATCCGTTCGAAATTGAACATATCATCACAGATCACTATGAATGGTTTACTGATGAATATACAGATCAAGAAGATTTCAGGCGCTGGAGAAATAGCGTTGGTGCGCTTCTGCTATTGCATAAGAGCATAAACGCCAGCTTGAATGATGCCAAGTATTCCTATAAACTTGCAAAGTACTGTTCCAACGAGGGAAATATTTATACTGAGTCTTTGGGCCAGCTTGCCTATCAGAACAATCCGAAGTTTAAGAAATTTATTGCTGATAACGGATTGAATTTCAAGGCTTATGAGCAGTTTAGCAAGGTCGAAATTTCAGAAAGAGTTGCATTGCTGGTGCAGCTTGTCAACTTGGTATGGAATGGAGATATGTTCGAATAGGAGGTGCTGTATGACAACATTAGAGAAACGCTTTGAACAGGACATGATTGATATTTATACGACCGCCAAGAAAGAATGCGGGTATAACGCCAGTCGCTTTCTTCAAATGTTGGGAGCCAAGGGCGGATTAGCTGCGGCAAAACAGCTGATAAGTAAATCCGGCGGCACAGATGGATTCACTACGCTCTGGGAGCATGGGCGATTGGATTTATCCGTAGAGGCCCATGTTCTTAAGTCGGAATATGCAGAGTTGTTTACTGATGAAGAACGTAGAATATGCCGGGAGAGACTTGAGCAATTCGGATATATGGTAAAGTGACAGCTTTGATAAAGGAGAACAATTCGGAAGGAGGGTAATTGAATGGATAATATTGCCGATACGATTCAGACAATAGAAAAGATGTTAGAGAATGATGCGATAAAAAATAGCTTAACATCGTTGACCGTGCATTCTTTCCGACGTTTTGAGCCTGAAACGACAATAGATTTCTTGTTCCCGTTAACTGTTCTGGTCGGTAAAAATGGAAGCGGAAAAACAACCATCATGAAGATGATTCAAACATTGGTTAATTGCAGCAGTTCAGAGGAGATATTTTTTGAAACCGCAATCGATGGCGGAGGAATGGAAAACGCCTCGTTTTCTTATCATTTTTCCGAATCAGAAGTTAATTGTAAACATGTCGGGGTCAATAAATGGAATATACAAGGTCAAGTTCCGAGGACGTTGAAAATTATCTACTTGAATCCGAAAACCCTGATTGGTGCATTTGAGAAAAGCTTTCTGTATGATGATATTGGGAAAAACCCAAAGCAAGCGCAAAAAGTTGATTATGTGATTAGGCAATCCAGAAAGGTTCTTCAAAACAAACAGAAAGAGTCTGGCAAGAAAAAGGAATGGTTATTAAGTCCTGAAACAGTTAATTTAGTGAACGAGGTTCTTCAACTTAATTTAGCAGAAGTGCGAGTTGTTAAGCATAAATATTTTAGTGGAACATGGGCGACGAATGTTATCTTTTCCGATGGCATTGCTTATTCCGAATATAATGCTGGAAGCGGTGAATTCCTTGTTGCCTTAATGCTTGACCAAATTTCTCGTTTGCCAGAAAATGCTCTGTTGCTATTAGACGAGCCAGAAGTGTCGTTGCATCCAGGTGCTCAAAAAAGATTTATGCAGTGTCTTCTAATGATCATAAAAAAGAAGAAGATTCAAGTGATTATGACCACTCACTCGGCAAGTATTGTTGAGAATCTTCCGGCCAAAGCCATAGTGTGCCTAAGGCGATTTAATGACCAGATTATAGCCGAGGGGAATCTGAATTTTCAGTATGCATTTACTGAGATAGAAGAAGGTATAACCCAAAAGCACATTATCGTAGAGGATTTGATGGCGAAGCATATTATAGAAGGCGTCATAATTGCGGAATCATTAGGAGAACACATTCAAGTTGATTATTTTCCGGGAGGCGCAGACAACCTTAAAATACATACGATTTTTACGTATGCCAAAACGCATATAACAAATAGGTTTATTATTTTTGACGGTGATCAAAAGCCTTCTACGGAAATACCGGATTTTTCTGAGGTTTTAGAAAAAGATAAAACACTAACATACTATAAAGATGTTTTCAGGAAGATTGTCGGAGTTAATGCGGATTCAATTGTATGGGGCGTGGATGCAAATAGAAAAAGTGGCAGAAAAAACGAAGATCAAGAAAAGCTGCTTTTGGTGGAATACCTTGAATTCTATAGAAATAACGTGCATTTCTTGCCCAAAATGATTCCAGAGGATTTGATATTTGATACTGATAAGTTGCAAGCCATATGTGGCGATTTACCGCCAGTTGATAGTATTGATGATTCCAAGGCAAAACTAAAAGTTGTCGCTGATAGTACAGGGTATGATTTTAGCAACTTAATCTCCATTTTGACGACATCCTTTATTAAAACCAAAAACGAGGATTATCAACGTATACTTGCGTTGTTGCGGTCGATTATCGAGAGATAAACTTTTTAATGTTGGCATACTTTTTAACGATAATAATTTGGGGTGTCGCATTTCTGACTTCGGGCCGATTGCGGCAGTGGCACTTGAACACAATTGAATAAAAAAGCTGGAATTCCACATACGGCAAATACCGTGAATCAAGCCTTTTTCGGTATTTTCACACCGGAGAAGGCTTTTTCTTTGTATCAAACATAGCGTCTTGATAGATCCGGCCTGTAGTACAGCAGGTTTTCTTGTATCTGCGTCGAATTATATCCGGGACCATTACAAAGATAAGATGACGCAGGAACAGTGGGAGCACTTTGCCGGAGATGCATTTACCGGTTTTGATACCGACCGTACCATGCTCCGTATTTCGGCGATGAATCTGATGCTTCATTCCATCAGTCATCCGGAGATTGATTATATGGACAGTGTATCGAAGCAGAATCAGATCAGCGGAAAATATACGATGTGTCTGGCGAATCCGCCGTTCAAGGGAACGATCGATACAGAAAGTATCAACGATGATCTGAAAGCAGTAACGAACACGAAGAAAACGGAGCTTCTGTTTCTGGCGCTGTTCCTCAGAATGTTGAAGACAGGAGGAAGATGTGCCTGTATCGTACCGGACGGTGTATTGTTCGGAAGCAGCAAGGCACACAGATCCATTCGCAAAGAGCTGATTGATAACCATAAGCTGCAGGCGGTCATCTCCATGCCATCCGGTGTGTTCAAGCCATATGCAGGAGTTTCCACAGCAGTGCTCGTATTTACAAAGACAGGAGCTGGTGGCACGGACAAAGTCTGGTTCTACGATATGAAAGCGGACGGATACAGTCTGGACGATAAGCGCTCTGAAATCCCGGAGAATGATATTCCGGACATTATAGCCCGTTTCCATGCACCGGAAAAGGAAGAAGAGAGGGAGCGCACTGAGCAGAGCTTCTTTGTACCGAAGCAGGAGATTGTAGAGAATGATTACGACCTCTCCATTAACAAATACAAGAAAGTCGAGTATGTACCGGTGGAGTATCCACCTACGTCAGAGATTCTGGATGAACTGGAAGAACTGAACAGGCAGATTGCAGCAGGACTGGAAGAACTCAGGGGGATGTTGTGATGGTGAAATCTTAAAATTTTCGATACCGCAGGAACTGCCAATTAAAATAGAATATTTGTTTGACATTAAAGCGGTTAGATGCTAGTATAATATCAAAGAGTGCTACCGATAGACGGTTAGCCTGATTTTATTTTAAGTCAAAAATGACCGCCAAAGTTTACCAGACCAGGGCGGTCATTTTTGTGTCTTAGCGTTGCTCTTAGAACCAACGGCATAACCAAGAGCAAAGCAGGTAATACATAAGCTGATAATGGCTACAAAAAGCTCCGTTGTAAGCATAAGCACAAACCTCCTCATAAGATTTCCAAAGCTGGATATCAAAAATTGACTTTCACCCCATCAACAGCATTGCATCCTTGAATCGATGCTTAATCGATAGTATAATAAAGAGCATAATATAGACACATGAGATGATTATATAGTAATAATTCACATGTACGATCCGATACTAAGAATTTGTGAGGCTTAAAGAAATGGAATATGGGATTAAGACAGATGTTATACAGGAAATCAAAGATCTGGCTGGAAAGTATCATTTGAAAAAAGTGATTTTGTTTGGTTCCAGGGCACGTGGCGATTTTAGGAAGACCAGTGATATTGATCTGGCAGTGCAGGGAGGAGATACGACACGATTTGCTTTAGATGTCGAAGAAGAGGTTTCGACATTGCTTTTTTTTGATGTGGTGGATCTGGATGCTCCGGTTCAGGCGGAGTTGCTGAATTCAATTGTTCAGGAAGGAAAGGTTATTTTTGAAGAAATATGAGAACTTCAGTCGGGCATTGACAAATTTAAAGGATGTGTTTGAGTATGAAGAGCCATTTAGCAATGTTGTGTTGACGGGATTGGTAGCACTATATGAAATCTGTTTTGAGCAGTCATGGAAAGCGATGAAAGAGATACTGGAAATAAGTGGTGTTTCAGAAAGAACAATGTGGCGCATGCCTGTAATCAGGCCATTGCACTGGATATTGTAAGGCAGACAAAGCAGGAATACTACCAGATGTTTCTGGAATTAAAAGAAAGAATAGAACAGGACTGGATTTAAAGCTGTTTACAAAAGAGGAGTGATTGCCAATGTCGAATTTTGGCTTTCTGAAAGAAAAAAAGGAATATACTCTGTTTGCGGCTGCAGCCATCGAGGCAGAGAGAGTCTACGCATCGGCGCCTGCCATGTGTGCGGTCGGGTGCAGGAAGGCTCTGGAGCTGGCGGTCAAATGGGTTACAGCACAAAAACAGCCGGACATTTGAAGCGGAGGATCTGTCAGAATTTGAGACCAGAAAGATTTATATCGATGTGGACTTAAAGCTGAAGGGCTGGAATTTTCACGGAGAGAATGCGGATGTATGGGAAGAGTATCCGGTCAATGATATGGAAGGTGTACTTGGGCAGAAAGGCTTCGTGGACTATGTGCTGTTTGGCAGGGATGGTCTGCCGCTGGCGGTGATCGAAGCAAAGCGCACCAGCAAAGACCCGAACAACGGACGGAAACAGGCCATGCTGTATGCCGACTGTCTGGAACGAAAGTTCACACGTCGTCCGATGATGTTTACTTCCAATGGCTTCGAAACGTATTTCTGGGACGATCAGACCGGACCTCAGAGGCGGGTCAGTGAGCTTTTCAGCAAAAATGATCTTCAGAAACTGATGAACCGCAGGACAGAGCGCAGAAATCTGGACACAGTTCCGATAGATGACAGGATTACCGACCGTTATTATCAGAAGGAAGCGATACGTGCGGTGTGCGATCATATCATGCAGGGCTTCCGGAAGAATCTTCTGGTGATGGCAACGGGGACTGGAAAGACCAGGACGGCTTCCAGCCTGACCGATGTGCTCAGCAGGGGCGGCTATGTGACGAATATTCTGTTTCTGGCAGACCGGACGGCACTGGTGAAGCAGGCGAAAGATGATTTTAAGAATTATCTGCCGGACATGTCTCTGTGCAACCTCTGCCAGGGAAAGGATGATAAGAATGCCAGGATCGTATTTTCTACGTATCCGACGATGTTAAATGCTATCGACAATGTAAAGGCAAAGGATGGCAACCTGCTGTTTACACCGGCACATTTCGATCTGATTATTATTGATGAGAGTCACCGCAGTATATTTAAAAAATACCGGGCGATTTTTGAGTATTTTGATGCGATTCTGGTGGGACTGACGGCCACGCCAAAGACAGATGTGGACACAAACACTTATGATTTTTTCGAGATGGAACATGAAATTCCCACCTATGCCTATGATTATGAAACGGCGGTTTATACAGACCACGTCCTGGTTCCATATTACAACTACGAAGTGAAGACAAAGTTTATGGATGAGGGCATTACTTACGACGAGCTTTCCGAAGAGGACAGGAAGCGTTACGAGGATGACTTTACCGAAGATGACCGGATGCCGGATTTCATTCCATCTGCGAAGCTGAACAGGTTTGTTTTTAACGAATTGACAGTGGATACGGTTTTGCAGGATCTGATGGAGCGCGGTATTAAGGTGGCAGGCGGTGCCAGGCTCGGAAAGACAATCATTTTTGCGCAGAACAAGCGACATGCGGAATATATCCTGCAGAGGTTTAACAAACTGTATCCGCAGTACAACGGAAAATTCGCACAGCGTGTCATCTGTGAGGATTCCCATGCCCAGACAGTGATTGCTGCGTTTAAGAATCCGGAAAGTTTCCGTCAGGCTGCAGAGGCAGTATGTGGAAAAATATCAGGAGCTTTCGGCATTTACTTATATCAGTGAAGGAGATAAAGGGGAACTGACAGGAAAGATTGCTCCCCTGGTACAAAGTACAGATAACGATGAAGCTTCAGGATCCTGTGACGGCACAGCAGGAGGGAGTGCTTCTGGATGCAGCTTATGATTTTGAGGATTACCGTAAAAAAGTCAACCGGTATGTGGAGGAACACGGAGATACGATGGCAATCCATAAGCTGAAGCATAATATTCCGCTTTCTGCCGGAGACTATAAAGAGCTGGAGCGTATCCTGACCTGTGAGCTTGGCAGCAGGGAAGATTATCAGAGAGAGTACGGAGAGACGCCCTTCGGCCTTCTGATCCGGAAAATTGCGAAGCTGGATCATGAGGCTGCCATGCAGGCATTTTCCACTTTCATCAATGACCAGTCCCTGAACCAGAAAGAGATTGCATTTGTAAATAAGATCATTCATCATGTGGAGCAAAATGGATATATCGAAAACATCATGATTCTTCAAAAGCCTCCATTTGACAAGCCGGTGAGCTTTATGAAACTGTTTGACGCAAAGAAAAGGGCCTTGCTCATGCAGACAATCAATGAAATAAAAAGCAATGCGGTCAATGTAGTAGCATAGGAAAGGACTGCAGAGCAAAAGGGAAGCTTCGTAGAGACGATTTTGCGAATGGGCTCTGAATCGTTACAATATGTTCAGGTAAGGAGATGAGAAAAATGTCATCAGATAAGCGTACCTATATTGCAATTGACTTAAAATCCTTCTACGCTTCTGTGGAGTGCATGGCGCGCGGACTGGATCCGATGACGACGAATCTGGTGGTGGCAGATGCAAGCCGTACAGAAAAGACCATCTGCCTTGCCGTTTCCCCGTCTCTGAAAGCATATGGCATTCCCGGACGGGCAAGACTGTTTGAGGTGGTTCAAAGAGTCAGGGAAGTAAATGCCGTGCGGCAGCAGAAGGCGCCGGGGCATCTCCTCCAGGGGGAATCATCGGATGATCCTGCATTGAAGAAAAACCCGTCGCTGGCTGTATCCTATATCATTGCGCCGCCGCGCATGGCACATTATATCGAATACAGTACCAGGATCTACCAGGTCTATCTGAAATACATCGCTCCGGAGGATATTCATGTGTATTCGATCGACGAGGTATTTATGGATGTGACTCAATATCTGGATATCTACCGGCTTTCCGCCCGTGAACTGGCAATGAAGATGATCCTGGATGTTCTGGAGACCACAGGAATCACAGCCACGGCAGGGATTGGAACCAATCTCTATCTGTGTAAAGTGGCCATGGATGTAGAAGCAAAGCATATCGAGCCGGATGAGAATGGCGTGCGGATCGCCGAATTGGATGAGATGTCCTACCGCCGGAATCTGTGGTCGCACCGGCCGCTGACGGATTTCTGGCGGGTGGGCAGAGGA
This sequence comes from uncultured Blautia sp., assembly GCA_900539525.1. Classification (GTDB taxonomy): domain Bacteria; phylum Bacillota; class Clostridia; order Lachnospirales; family Lachnospiraceae; genus Hominisplanchenecus_A. Next base: position 5,127 of record UQCM01000011.1, on the reverse strand, counting down.
TATGCCAGAAAGCTGGAAGAACAGGGATTGTTTACGATGGGGGATATCGCGAGATGTTCCCTTGGAAAACCGACGGATTATTACAATGAGGATCTTCTTTATAAGATGTTCGGAATCAATGCGGAGCTTCTGATCGACCATGCGTGGGGGTGGGAACCATGTACGATCGCAGATGTAAAGGCCTATAAACCTGAAACAAACAGCATCTGCTCCGGTCAGGTGCTGCAGTATCCATATCCAGCAGAGAAAGCACGTCTGGTCATCCGTGAGATGAGCGACCTGCTGGCACTGGATCTGGTGGACAGGCGACTGGTGACGGATCAGGTGGTTCTCACTGTCGGGTATGATATTGAAAATCTGACAAGACCGGAGATACGCAGCCGGTACAAAGGACCGGTTACCACAGATCAATATGGGCGGAAGGTTCCCAAAGCGGCTCACGGGACAGAGAATCTGGACAGGCAGACCTCATCCGCAAGGCTGCTCACGGATGCGGTACTGAAGCTGTATGACAGGATCATCGACGATCATCTGCTGGTGAGAAGGATAACGCTTACAGCAAACCGAGTGGTGGATGAAACAGCCGTTCCGGTTGGGGAAACCTATGAACAGATGAATCTGTTTACCGATTACAGTGTGAAGAAGAAAGAGCAGGAGAAGGAAGAAAAAGAATTGGAACGGGAAAAGCGGATCCAGAATGCCGTACTGGATATCAAGAAAAAATTCGGAAAAAATGCGATCCTGAAGGGGATGAATCTGGAAGAGGGTGCCACGTCAGTGGAGAGAAACCGGCAGATCGGAGGGCATAAAGCATAGAGGATAAGCATGGAAGGAGGAAAAAGGTGAGTGGTAATATAAAGAAAACCTGTGATGATTCACATTCCTACGACGACATCATTCATCTGCCCCGGCATGTATCTGCCACACATCCGCATATGGCGATCCGGGACAGGGCGGCCCAGTTTTCGCCCTTTGCCGCTTTGACCGGGCACGATGCTGCAGTCCGGGAAACTGCCCGGCTGACAGAGGAGAAAGTGGAACTGGATGAATACAGCAGGGAGGAACTGGATGAACGTTTACAGATGGTGCAGAAACAGATAAGGATGCATCCTGCGCTTATGATCACCTATTTTCAGCCGGATGAACAAAAGGACGGGGGCTCCTATGTAACGGTGGCGGGAAATGCCGGGAAGATCGATCTGTTTCAGAAGGTTCTGGTCCTGACGGACGGTACCAGAATTCCGCTTGGCGATATCTTGACTTTCGAGATAACAGATGATAGAATGGGCACGTGTGATAAGTAGAACAAATAATCGCGGCTGGCAGGCCGAAAGGTGCCAGACGAGGAAAGTCCGGGCTTCGCAGGGCAGGATGCCGGATAACGTCCGGTGGAGGCGACTCCAAGGATAGTGCAACAGAAATGAACCGCCCGGTTTGACCGGGTAAGGGTGGAAGGGCAGTGTAAGAGACTACCGCCTTCCTGGTAACAGGAGGGGCATATGTAAACCCCATCCGAAGCAAGACCGAACAGGAGCATATGGCGGCCCGTCAGCTCCAGGTGGGTTGCTCGAGCCTGGCGGCAACGCCAGGCCTAGATAGATGATTATTCACGACATAACCCGGCTTATCGTTCTGCTTATCATCAATAGGATATAGAAAGGCCAGAAGCAAAGTAATATGTTTCTGGTCTTTTTGGTTGACGATGGGACTTTGGCGTAATAATATAAATATGTAAGTTAGCAAATCTAAGCACGGAAATTAGCAGGGAGAAAGCATGCATGGAATTCATTGTCGAACTATTAATGGAAATCTACCTTGAACTGATGCTTCTGATCGTTCCTGAAAAGAATATAAGCAAAAAACACAGGGCATTTGTAAAGGTTCTTGCTGTGTGCGCGATGTTGCTATTCATTGGCTGTGCCATATGGGGAATTGTCTTAATCACCGAATATGATAATCTCCGGGGCATTGTGCCATTGGGTGCCGCTGTGATACTTTCATTGGCACAGATCATTGCAGGATTTGTGTTGTATAAAAAGAATCACTGAAAGGGAACGTGGCATCAAAGAATAACCATTCACATGATGCCAAAAGGAAAGCCTCGTAGAGGCGATTTTGCGAATGGGCTCTGAATAGTTACAAGAACATGATATTGAGAAACAAAGAGCAACGATAAATAGAAAGAATGAGGTGCGAAGCATTATGATGAAAAAACGGATTTGTTATTTTCTTCTGTCAGCAGCAGTCCTGACGGGAATGGTTGGCTGTGGCACAGGAAATCATAAGAAGAATACAGAAGCGGAATCCGCCGGAGAAACAGCAGTACAGGTCGCAGAAAGCACATCGGAAGAGGAAACAGACGGGGAAACTGAAACAGCAGCCACAGAGGTATCGCAGGGAACAGAAGGAGCCGAAGGAACAGCAGAAACAGAGCAGCAGGAACCCTCTGACAGTATAGAAGAAACGGAAGCAGCTTCGAACATCTCCCGTATCAACTACTACGATCCGGAGGGAAAGCTGATCTATTACGACAGCTATGCCTATTATGATAACGGGCTTCTGTGCAGTACGACGCTTCATTCGGTGGAGTATTTTTCGGATGGAGAGTCTTATACAGGAGATATATACACGGTATTGTACCTGTATGATGAGGGGAATATTGAACGGACGGTTCTGGATGCATTGACGATCAGTGACTGGTACGATGAAGCTTCGGGGAAGATCATACTGGGTTATGACTATGATGAGGATGGAAACTCTTCCGAGAAATGCATATATCCGGCGTCGGAGAGTATTGAGCAGGAGAAGTTTGGCGTGGATTCTTCGAAGACAGAAGTAGTCCGCGGTACGGCTCCCGTCATTTCCACAAATACAGACAGTGGATGGGCAGATACCTATCTGAGAGAGATTTTCAGTGGAGATGAGCCGACGGACCAGACGGAGGGAAGATTCATGTACGTGAATGAGGATTCGGATCCGGAGCTGTGGATGGATTACGGATATGGATATGCAGGAGGAGAAGTATTCACGGCAAAGGACGGGATGACGGACAAGGTCTACATTTCACACGGTATGGCCACCTGTCTCGAGAAGAGGAATCTGATGCTTACAAGCGGAGGGCATATGGATGGATATGCAGATACCGTGTATCAGATTGAGGACGGGAAATTCATCCCGCTGGCAGCGGGAAGCTACGGCGCAGGAGGCGGTGATGATATCCAGACGGATGAGAATGGTGAACTGATCTATCATTACTACTGGAACCAGACAGAGGTGGCGCAGGAGGAATACCGGCAGAAACTGGAAGACGTCTTTGATTCAAAAAAAGCCACAGATATGGAGCAGAATGTATATACTTATCAGCAGTGTAAGCTGCTGCTGCAGAAAATTTCTGAAATATCAAAATAGGTAACGATTTTCCCAGAGCAAATTTTTTAAATCTGCATGACTCTGAACAGTTACCAGAATAGCCGAAAATACAAACAGGAACCGCCGCACAATGGAGAAGATGTGCGGCGGTTCCTGCTCTATGACCTGTTTTTCTGAACTCCTATTCCTGTATCAGAGCTGTCCGGTCTTCTGTATGAGTTTTGAAATACCTTACAGGCCGGATGTCTCCTGCCTTACCGTTTCCCGCTGTATTTCTCTTCGCAGTATTTGCAGCGGTAAACTTCTTTTTCAGGGTCTGCCAGGAAGAAGACATGATCCAGTCCCTGTTCGATCGAAGAGATGCAGCGGGGATTTTTGCATTTGATGATGTTGGTGAGCTGTTTCGGCAGATGCAGCACCTTTTTGTCTACGATCTGTGCGTCCTTGATGATATTTACGGTAATGTTATGATCGATGAAGCCGAGCACATCCAGGTTCAGCATATCAATCGCACATTCGATCTTGATAATATCCTTTTTCCCCATCTTATTGCTTCGCGCATTTTTGATGATGGCCACGCAGCAGTCCATCTGATCCAGCTTCAGATATTTGTAAATGGCCATGCTTTTTCCGGCCTTGATATGGTCGAGAACCACGCCTTCGTTTAATTGACCTACGTTTAACATACTTTCACCTCCAGAAGTGTAAGAATCAGTGCCATGCGGACATATACACCGTACTGTACCTGCTTAAAATAAACAGCTCTCGGATCTTCATCCACCTCAACGGAGATCTCATTGACACGGGGAAGGGGATGGAGCACCAGCATATCCGGACGGGCCAGCTTCATTTTCTCCTTGTCCAGAATGTAGAAATCCTTCATGCGGACATAATCCTCTTCATTAAAGAAACGCTCCTGCTGAACTCTGGTCATATACAGGATATCCAGATCCGGCATCACGTCTTCCAGACGCTCGACCTCTTTGTATTCATAACCCTTCTTTTCAATGACATCCTCACGGATATAGCTGGGCAGACGCAGCTCTTCCGGAGAAATCAGCACGAACTTGATATTTTCATAGCGCACCAGGGCATTGATCAGAGAGTGTACGGTACGTCCGAACTTCAGATCGCCGCAGAGTCCGATGGTGATATTATTCAGACGTCCCTTCAGGGATCGGATGGTCATCAGGTCAGTCAGAGTCTGGGTCGGATGCTGATGTCCGCCATCGCCTGCATTGATGACAGGAATGGAGGAATGCATGGATGCCACGAGCGGAGCACCTTCCTTCGGATGACGCATGGCACAGATATCTGCGTAGCAGGAGATCATGCGGATCGTATCGGCAACGCTTTCTCCTTTGGATGCGGAGCTGGAAGCGGCCGAAGAAAAACCAAGTACATTACCACCCAGATTCATCATCGCAGCTTCGAAGCTGAGTCTGGTTCGTGTGCTTGGTTCATAGAAAATAGTAGCAAGTTTTTTACCGTCACATGCATGTGCGTATTTTTCAGGATTTGCCTCAATATCACAGGCAAGGTCGAGAATCTGATCCAGTTCTTCAACACTCAAATCCAATGGACTCATTAAATGTCTCATAGTATTCTCCTTTGGTATGAAATAATACGTTGGTTACACCTTCTCCATATCATATACCAAACGGGATAGAAATTCAAGAGTATTGGGAAACTTCTCCGAAAAATGTATAAGCCATTTATGATAATGTCCTAGTATACCACATATGAAAATGTCTCAGA
>UQCM01000010.1 GCA_900539525.1 uncultured Blautia sp. | reverse complement strand
TTTTCTCAACCTTCTTTCTCGGAATTCCTTATATTTGTATTATACAAGAAGCTCCGTTCTTCTGCTCCTGTTTCCGAACGGGACAGCGTTTTCCTTCTTTTCTGCTGTCCCGGTTTTAACACATTTTAGCACCTGTGGTATAGAAAGTCAATTCCGGGGGGGGCTATGGAAAAATAATGAACCCAAACTTTATTTCATCGATTTTGTATACCATGTCGCTTAAGACCTATTTCTTTGACACCTTTCCCATAGTTTCCTGTAACCTTATATTTTTCAATAGCTTCTTCCACATAGATACTTACTTTTCCTTTGTTCAGAAAACCTACAGATGACCTTATTATAATGAGTAAAAACCTAATTTGATTTACAAATAATATATTCATTCGTACTCATTAGGGTATCTTTCTCTTCTAAAAATACTTGTTCAATCTTTCTATCCCAATCCAATATAATTTGTTTTTTATAACCATTTTTTTACAAATATGTATACGTGTCAAAACATGATTTCCATCTTCAGATTTCGGACATATCAACAAATAACTCCCCGCCGGAATATCCTTTCCGACCTTTATACAGTTTTGATTAATCTGAACAACTTCTTTTCTTTCCAACCTTTTTTCAATGTCTCTTTTTTGAATATGCGCCTTTTCTAAGTCATAATCATTCTTTTCAATGCGTATCTTTTCTAAGTCATTAAAGCTAATTGCATATCTTTTTTCAATATTTTCAAGCAACAATTTTATCGCATCGCCTATGTATATATGATTAGAACCAAAAGCATATTTGACAGTAGCTATCATTTCTGGTTCTATATGTTTAATAGCTCCACGCTCTTTCGTCAATACTCCTTTTTCTAACGCTTCTTTACTTTTGCAAAAACTTACCGGATATCGAAACGAACACCCTTCTTCCCCCGTCCACCCATTATATGAATTCGGATTATAACACTGTCGTCCAACTATATATTCTAACTCGCATATTAAATCCACAATATTTTCGTCAATTATCATTTCATTTAACCTCCTCTTTCTAAATTTCTCATTCAGCAGTAATTATCTCATGCTATATGACAATTAGTTACTTAATCTATCCAATCAAATCCGAGTAAAGACTGATAGCTCTCTAAAACACCATAAACGACATTCTATCCACTAATTGCTTTGAAATGCTCTCTTTCACAATGCATCTTCGATTTTTCACTCAAGCTGAATTGCAGATAGGACATGGAGTTCTGGCAATAAATATATTCACGGTTACCTCTTAGAAAACAATCTCCCAGTCCGCATTGTGATGTCCAACAGGAGTAAAGATATAGCAAATTACAACCAACTATGCTCCTGCAAAAGTCAAAGCATACTTATTTCATAATTTCCCCTATATATTTTCTCAGACCATCCTCAGATGAAAAATCATATATTGCATTTTTTTCTACAAAGTATGATTTTATACTTTCCATAGAGAGCAGTTCGTTTGACGGAATATTTTCCCCATATCCCTTTCTTGCGTTTTTCCATGGTTTCTCACTATGTGTTATTCTCTCCAGCACCTTTCCACCATATTCTCCAAAGGTGTTGACAACCAAATCTACTACTCTGCGTTCATCCTCAGTGAGTTCATCTTTATTTCCATCAAAAATAGCAAATCGTGCATCTTCAATTGGATTGTATTTGAAATCTCGGAACATCTCATATACTTCTGGATAAACCGGTCCATGTACCCATGCCTGGCAGTTTTCAGAAAACATAGGCTTACCATTCAGCGCATAAGATACTCCTTGAATAAAGTAAAGCAATTTCTGGAGCATAAGCGGTGTAACTTCTTCCAGCCTTTCAAATACATATGAAATTACTCTCAGCATTTTATCTGATACAGAAAACAAGTTTTCAAGCTGTATCGCTGCATTCATTGATTTGTTGTAAGCTGCTGATGCTATCTTATCCTTATTTTCATAAAGCTTTTCTTTCATAAATGCCGGAGAAGACAAAGCTGCTTTAATAACATCTGAGTATTCTTTTGATGGAATCTGTCCAGAAAGATATCTCGTAATCGTCACTTCTCCAAATCCAAGAGCGAGTGATAACGGCCCTTTTCCAATTTTATAAATTTTCATGAGCTTCTCAATATCATCTATCGATACAATTCCTTCAGAAGTTCTGTACTGCTCGTCTACTTCCTTAATGTTTTTGTCAATCAATCCGGGAATGTTCATCTCTTCACCACATTCATCACATACAGCAGATGTAACACTAAATGTGTACTCTTTGTCCTTTATGGTTTTTATGATATTTCGTTTCTTTAAGGTATACTCTGTATTTTTTCTGCAAGTCGTGCAAAAATCAATTCTTTTTTTCTCTGCCATCATGATTCCTCCTTATCAGATTTTATTTAAAATAGTATTTCATCGGATATTTCTGTTCATGAAGTGATACAACAATTACATAACAGTGATCCAGCTTGTTAAATTTTATGTATAGGGAAACTGTTTTATTTGTATTGCCTATTCTTTCCAAAAGTTCAACATCCTTGCCAAAAACATACAATAACTCATGTTCATAACCTCTGTGCTCATTCTGCAACACTTCTGAAAAATCAGTTGCAGTTAATCCAAGAAATATATCTTTCGCCATTGTCTCGTCAATAATATAGTTCAAAAATAGATTAATATTATCCTGCCTGCGAGAATTCCGTTCTATTCTGTATTTGTTATTTCTGATTGCTTCTTTTACCTCTGTCAGGTAAATATCAATATCGTTCTGTGTTATATCCAGTATAAGTATCCCTACTTTCCTAATGATGATTGCTTTTTTTATTATTCCTATCACCATTATACTCTTTGATTGGTTTTTGTCAATATCCTATCATCAATTTTCAAAAACAATTCGATCACAAAATCAACACATCAAGGGCTATGTAACATTAAAATTTTATTTGACTATTTCCGCCTGCAAATTTATAATTAAGGAAAATTGACAGACATTGAATCGCAGATGTACAGATATTATTATTCTGTTATTCTGAACAGATACATCATGTCTTAGAACGGAAAGGAATATAACTATGGAGAAAATCGCAAGTTTTACAATTGACCACATAAAGCTGCAGCCCGGTGTTTATGTATCGCGAAAGGATCATATCGGTGCTGAAACGATCACAACATTTGATATCCGCATGACCTCGCCAAATGAAGAGCCGGTCATGAATACGGCTGAAATCCATACGATTGAGCATCTTGCCGCTACTTTTTTAAGGAATCATGCTGACTATGGCAGCCGCATCGTCTACTTCGGTCCGATGGGATGCCGCACCGGTTTCTATCTGCTGCTGGCAGGCGATCTGACTTCGGAGGATATCGTTCCTCTTCTTACGGAAATGTTTACTTTTATCTCCGGTTTTGAAGATGAAATCCCGGGAGCTTCTCCAAGGGACTGCGGCAACTATCTGGATATGAATCTTCCGATGGCAAACTATCTGGCAAAGAAATTTCTCAGGGAAGTCCTGACCGACATCTCCGTGGATCGTCTGGTTTATCCCGAATAATATCTGCATCCACACCTGCATGCACATATTCCCGAAAAGATTTATTTCATGGGAAATATTAAGAAATCCCTTCTAAAAACCGCTGCACCACAGATCATTCTTATCTGTTATGCAGCGGTTTCTTTTTCTGTTTTCTTAAAGCCTGCGATTCAAGGGGGAATCATCTCTTCTTCAGATACCGGTTCTTTACAAAATCATAAAGTGCCTCTTCCCCTCTCTGATCCAGGATCCTTAAGAGCCCTTCCAGTTCCTTCGCTGTCCGGGGATGCATCATGTAGTGATTCTTTCCTCTCAGGTAGTATTGGATCGGATCATGGTCTGTGTAAGATGCTCCATTGTAAACCTTCGAGGCTGCGATCCGGTCCATCAGCATCTCTGCCACATATTTCCGCGGCATCTGTACTCCGGCCATGGGAACCTGATTCTGCTCCAGGCTGTAGTCAACCCAGTATTCAAAGTGGTGTTTATTGCGTCCCTTGTGATGCAGCCATGCAGAGGAATATCCGTATCTCTCCCTCTCTGCGTTGTTCGGGCTCCTGTTTCCCTGATAGTAACGGCATCCCACCAGAAATTCTGACGGCATATATTTCGACATATCATGGAGCAGTCCCTGTTTGTAAAGGCCGACCCGAAAGCAGCCTTTCATGACCAGAAGCTTATGTTTTGTTATGGTTTTGAAATGACCGATTGCATCTTTTATCATGGAATCCCTACCTTCTTCCAATCAGAACGATAATCGTACGTCCCGGTACGGAAAATGTCTTTTGTGTACCACATGCTTTCTCTTCCCCCTCCGGGTATACACCCGTGGAGCTGTCGATCGCCACATACCACTGCATTTCCTCCGGAAGGCTCGGAAGAGCAAACTCCTGTTCCTCCCAGTGCAGGTTGTATGCCACATATAGAAACTCTTCCTCTGATGCATACTGTCCGCAGTACATCATACCGATTTCCCGATTTCCATTGTCAAACTCCCCATACCACGCACGGTTTCCATGATAGGAAAGATCCGGATAGCCACAGGATAAGGTATCCATGACCTTCAGTTCACGGGGCATGTGTAAAATCCTGTGCCTCATACGGAAAGCGATCACATCCCTGACAAACGCTGTCAGCTCTACATTTCTTCTGGCGGCCTTCCAGTCAACCCAGGAAATCTCATTATCCTGACAGTATGGATTGTTGTTGCCGTCCTGTGAGTTTCCGAACTCATCTCCCGCCTGTATCATCGGCGTTCCATTCGCCAGCAGCAGCATAAGAAACGCATTGCGAAGCTGCCTGTTCCGAAGCTCCGTGATCTTCTTTTTCCTGCTCGGTCCTTCCATCCCGCAGTTCCAGCTGATATTATAAACCGGTCCGTCATGGTTTTGTTCACCGTTGGCCCCGTTGTGCTTGTCGTTATAGGAAACCATATCCATCATCGTGAATCCGTCATGGCTGGCCATATAATTGATCACACCACTGGCTGGAGGATTCTTACGGCATCTGTATACAAAATGATACAACTGATCTTCATCACCCTTTAAGAGGCCGCGCGCATTCTGCATAAAGCCCGCATTATACTCGGCCAGATTTCTCCGGGATGGGAGCTTCCCATTTGAATAGATCTCCTCCGTCGAAAAGCTGCTTCCGAGAAGCTTCGTTCCTGCAAACACAGGATCTTTTGCCAGCATACTGATCATGGCATCATTTCCCGGTAAATGAAAGCCGTCTACATGATAGTCCGTGATCCAGTGTGTGAGGCAGTCTGTGACCATACGTACATTGATATCCTTTGTAAAGTAAAACTCCATCAGAACCTCGATTCCGTTCTGATGCAGGACAGATATCATATCCTTCATCTCTTTTACCGGATCACTTCCGGATGCATAGGAAGCCTTCGGTGCAAAATACCATCCTTCCCCATATCCCCAGAAATTCAGCTTTGTATTCTTTCCCTCTTCTTCATAGCTCATATACCGGCCTGTATAGCATTTTATGATCTCATCAAACTCATAGGCAGGCATCAGCTTCACCTGATTAATTCCCAGATCTCTCAGATATGCCGCCTTCTCGGCAACACCACGGAAAGTCCCCTTATAACGCACCTTCGAGTTTGCCTGCATGGTAAATCCGCGCACATGGAGACTGTACATCACCGCATCCTCATAGGGAATCTGTAGCGGTTCATCCTCTTTCCAGTCATACGCCTCAAAATCGAATCCACAGCGAATCTGATGCCCGTCTTCATCTGCCACCTGCTCTCCAAATACGTTTCTTCCTCGAATCACTCCTGCGTACGGATCCTGGATGACCTTGTTCCCGACACGGTAATTATACTCATACTTTCTGTCATCCAGATTCTCCATCTTTACGGCATATACATTCCCGATCTGCCTCCATTCACTCATGGAAATCTCATTCACGATCTCATCCGATCCTTTTTTATACAACAAAAGGAAAATTTCCTCTGTTTCATCGAATGCGGCACGGAAAACAATACCGTCCTTTTCTTTTGTCACACCCAGCCTTCCCATATCTTTGCAGGCTGTACATCTCATCTGCTCCGGTATCTCTTTTTTCACTCTAATTCCCCTCCCGTCCCTGTTCGATTCTAAGTGCCAGATCACTTAAATATTCCCATCGTTCCATTTTCTCTTCGAGAAGCGCCTCTGTCTGTTCTTTTTCTTCCATCAGCTCACTGAGGCGGCTGTAGCTGCTGGCAGACTCCTCCATCTGCTCCTCAATCTCCTGCAGCGTCTGTTCCAATGATGCGATCTCATCCTCTATCGTTTCAAATTCCCGTTCCTCTTTGTAACTGAATCTCAGCTTCTGCCGTGGCGCACGTTCTGTTTTCTTCCCCTTTTCCTGTGGTGTCCGCGTTGCTGTCACTTCCCGGGGATGACGTTTCTCATATGCAATCAGATAATCAGAATAATTCCCCTCATACTGCTGCAGATGCCCGTTTTCTTCATATGCAAATATCCTCCGAACGATCCGGTCCAGGAAATACCTGTCATGAGATACCGTGATCACAATCCCTTCAAAGGAATCCAGATAATCCTCCAGAATCGTGAGTGTCTGAATATCCAGATCATTGGTGGGCTCATCCAGGATCAGGACATTCGGCGCCTCCATCAGAACACGCAGCAGATGAAGTCTCCGCTTCTCCCCTCCGGACAGCTTTCCAATAGGGTTCCACTGCATGGAGCCATCAAACAGGAAACGCTCCAGCATCTGGGAAGCTGTGATCTTCCCTTCTGTCGTCGTAACATATTCTCCTGCTTCCTTTACGTAATCGATCACACGCTCCCCGTCATCCATCTCCTCGCTCTCCTGCGAAAAGTAGCCGATCTTTACCGTCTGTCCGATTTCAACCGTTCCCGCATCCGGCTTTACATTGCCTGTGATGATCTTCAAAAGCGTGCTCTTCCCGCAGCCATTCTCACCTATGATTCCAACGCGCTCATCTTTCAGAAAAATATAGCTGAAATCTCTGATCAGTACTTTATCCCCGTAGGATTTACAGATGCCCTGTACCTCTATGGTCTTTCTTCCCATGCGGGTGGAGATCGAGCTCATCTCCACTGCTGCATCTTCTACGGGACCTCTCTGTTCCATTAAATCTTCAATTCGGGCAATATGTGCTTTCTGCTTCGTGGATCTTGCCCTGGCGCCTCTGGCCAGCCAGGCAAGCTCTGTGCGCAGAATGCTCTGCCGCTTTCTTTCCGATGCGATCTCTATGTTCTGCCTGGCTTCTTTCAGACGGACAAACTCAGAATAACTGCCCGGATAGCTGTAGATCTTTCCCTTATCGATCTCCACGATCCGATTGGACACCCGGTCCAGAAAATACCGGTCATGCGTTACCATCAGCACAGCACCCCGATAGCTTATCAGAAATTCCTCCAGCCATCCTGCCATTTCATTATCCAGGTGGTTCGTAGGCTCATCCAGGATCAGGATATCTGCCGGAAGAAGGAGCACATTTACCAGTGCGATCCTCTTCTTCTGTCCGCCGGAAAGTTCCTTTATCTTCTGATTAACATCCGTAATCTTCAGTTTATTCAGCATGGATCTGGCTTCGCTTTCCACCGTCCACTCATTCAGCCTGGTAATATTTCCCGAAAGTGCCGCCTCCAGGACAGTACTCTCCGGGTCAAACGCGGGATTCTGCATCAGAAAACGGATGACTACCTGATTTCCCTTTGTCACGGTTCCCTCATCCGGTTCCTCCAGCCCTGCCGCGATCCGCAGCAGTGTGGACTTACCTGTCCCGTTGATTCCGATGACACCGATTTTTTCATTTTCATTAATCGAAAAATCCGCCCCGTCAAAGATCTTTCTCTCCGTAAATACTTTCGTCAGTTTCTCAATGGTCAGAAGATTCATGGGTACCTCCGGTATTTGCATCCAGCATGTCGATCGTAAGCTCCACCGGACAGTGATCGGAGCCATAGATTTCTGTGTGGATCTTTGCATCCACCAGCCTGTCCTTCAAACATTCCGATACGCAGAAATAGTCGATCCGCCAGCCGGCATTCTTCTCGCGGGCGCGGAAACGATAGGACCACCAGGAATAGATGCCCTCCTGATCCGGGTAAAAATAACGGAAAGTATCAATAAATCCCGTCGCCAGCAGCTGTGTAAACTTCTGCCGCTCTTCGTCAGTAAATCCGGCATTCTTGCGGTTTGTCTTCGGATTCTTCAAATCGATCTCCTGATGCGCCACATTCAGATCGCCGCAGAAGATCACCGGCTTCTGTTCCTCCAGCTTTTTCAGATATGCCAGAAAATCTTTCTCCCACTGCATCCGGTAATCCAGTCTCGCCAGCTCGTTCTGTGAGTTCGGCGTATAAACGGTCACCAGGAAGTAGCCCGGATACTCCAGTGTAATCACCCTTCCCTCCTGGTCATGCAGCTCCATTCCTATTCCATAGGTGACTGTCAGCGGCTCCTCCTTTGTAAAAACTGCTGTACCCGAATATCCCTTTTTCACTGCATAATTCCAGTACTGGTGGAATCCTTCAAGCTCCAGGCTGATCTGCCCTTCCTGCAGCTTGGTTTCCTGGATACAGAAAATATCCGCGTCAATCTCTTTAAAAAAATCAAGAAATCCTTTTTGCACACAGGCACGCAGCCCGTTTACGTTCCAAGATATCAGTTTCATTGCGTTTTCCTCCATGCCTGTATCTGATTTCGATTACCCTTTGCGTAACCGATCTTGCACTATCATGGGGTCAAATATTTTTGAGCCCATGATGCCTTCAGATTTTTCCGCGCTCCCGCGCTCCCAAAATCCCTGGCATCTCATTATAAGTATAACATAATTTCGATTCAATTGGTATATTTTTTCTTATAAATAGCTTGCAATCTGACCACTTATCTGATAAAGTGAAATGGATTGAAAACGGCTGCGTAACAGCCCAGAAACTATCTGTGTAACTGATAAGACAAAGACAGTTACCTGCCTATTTTTAAGATTGTGAGGTATTTGACATGAGTGAATTTGAAAACAGCTGCAGCGGCGACTGCGGATGCTGCGGAAGTGACTGTGGTTCGGAAGGCGGAGCCTCCGTAACTCTTACGCTGGACGATGGTACGGTATTAGAGTGTGCTGTCCTGACCATTTTCCCGGCCGGAGACAAAGAATATATCGCACTTCTCCCTCTGGATGAGAACGGCGAAAATGAGGACGGCGAAGTATATCTTTACCGTTTCACAGAAGTAAACGGCGAGCCTCAGCTGGACAACATTGAGGACGATGAGGAATATGAGATCGTTGCGGATGCTTTTGATGAACTGCTGGACAGTCAGGAGTTCGATGAGATCGTCGGTGAGGATGAAGTTTAGTATAACCCACACCAAATAACCTTATGTTTCGCTGGTCTGCTTTCCCGATAGCACAGGTGTAAAAGCCTCAGCGTAGCCCGCTACGCCTGCGTTTTTACACCTGCACTCTCGAAAAAGCATCCTCATCGAAACAGTAAGGTATTTAATGTGGGTTATACTAGTAAGATGGATTCCTGATGCAGATGTAAAGACGCATAGGAAAAGATGCGGGTGAGTCATATGCCTGCTGCACAAATGATGGCAGCGGACTGATGACTCACCCGCTTTGTATTCTTATACTCCTCTAACTCTTTTCCCTGTGTTCCCTGCTCTTCTGTTACTGTTCACTCCGTGACCGGTAACGTTCTTCTTCCCTGAACCTCCATTCTTCTGTCCCCCGTTCTTCAGCTCCTCCACAAATCTTGACAGCTGCAGCACCTTTCCGTATTTTTCTTTGGCATAGTAAATATGCAGCCGCTCCTTCGCCCTGGTCATGCCCACATAGAACATGCGGCGTTCCTCCTGCAGATCCACATCCAGTACTGCTTTCCGGTGGGGCATGTTCCCCTCATTGGCATCTGCGATAAAAACGATGGGAAATTCCAGTCCCTTGGCACTGTGCAGGGTGGTGAAGACCACTGCATGTCTTTCCTGCTGCTGTTCCTTCGCCTGACGCTTCAGTGTCTCTGCATACTCATCCATATGCTGAAACCAGTCATCGAAGGTCCTGAAATTTCTGGCCGCCTCCTGAAGTTCATTTAATACATCATAGAGTTCCTCCGGTTTCATACGGCGGTACTGTGCATAATCAGCCAGGTATTCTTCATAGCCAACACCATGACGGATGAAATTAATTGCCGCATAGGGCGTCATATTTTTTATCAGCCGCAGGTCGTATTCCAGTTTTTCGATGCGCTCCACCATCCAGTCCTTATCCTGGTAATGTGTTTTCAGATTCTCAAAAGAGATTTCCGGATCATCGAGACATTCCCGGCTTATGTAACGTTTCGGACGGTTGATGATCCGCAAAAACTCTTTACGCTCCCTGCTGCCCATGGCGAGCTTTATATAGGAGATGATATCACAGGCGATCCAGTGTTCATAGATATTCGGCATACTGTCACGCATCTGGAAGGGTATATTGTACTCCATAAACTTCTCCACCATCAGCCTCGCCCCTGTATTTGTCCGGAACAGAACGGCAATATCTTCATGACGGTAGCCTCCTTCCAGATAATCCTTAACCTTCTTTACAAGATAAAGATTCTCCTGGGACTGCGTGACAAACCCATGTACCTCAATCTTCTCTCCCGCGTCTTTCACACCATGAATGTCCTTGGGATAACGCATGGTATTGTTGACGATCACTCTCCCTGCTCCCCGGATGATATTCTCTGTTGACCGGTAGTTTACGTCCAGTTTCATCATCACTGCCTCCGGATAATCCTTTCCAAAATTTAACATGATCTCCGGACGTGCTCCCCGGAAACGGTAGATGGACTGATCGTCATCTCCCACAATAAACAGGTTGTTCTTCGGCAGGGCCAGCAGCCGGATCACATCGTACTGTATCTGATTGATATCCTGGAACTCATCGATCAGGATATAGGGAAAGCGCTTCTGCCATCCCTCCCGGATATCCTTTCGCTCCTTTAAAAGTTCATAGGTATATACCAGCATGTCATCAAAATCCAGCAGTCTGGTATGCATCAGCCGCTGCTGGTATTTCCGAAAAATCTCCCGAAACGTCTCCTCCGGACAGTTGGATGAATAGTAATGCTCCAGGGCGATCCTGTCATTTTTCACGATACTGATCTCTGCAATGATGCCTGAAAGAAATTCCGCTTCGTCCTCAATCTCAAGATCCATCCGTTCAATAATCTCTTTCAGATACTGATATTTCTGTTCCTCCCGCAGAATATTAGCTGCCGTATAGTGATAGGCATGCTTTAGAATACCGAAAAAGACAGCATGAAAAGTCCCAAAGGTGACCGGCAGATGCCTTCCACCCATGAGACGTCCAAATCGCTCCCGCATCTGGAGAGCGGCAGCCTTTGTAAAGGTAATCACCAGGATTTCTGATGGTGATACTCCTCGCTTTTCAATCAGATATTGAACTCTCTTTGTGATGACTGTGGTTTTGCCGGAACCGGGTCCTGCCAGACAGATGCAGGGCCCTTCGGCATGGGCGACCGCCCGTGATTGTGCTTCGCTCAGACTCATATTATACGATTTCGGCGTTCAGTTTTTCAATCGCCGCTCTGATCCTGCTGATGGATTCCTCTTTCCCGATTACATCCATAATCTCCGTAGCTCCTGCCGGAGTCGTCTGCTTTCCTGAAACGGCGGTCCGGATCGGCCACATCACATGCCCGATCTTGCATTCCTTCCCGCCGGCATAGGCACTCAGCCTTTCAAACAGAGCATCGTTTGTGAAATCCTCCTGTGCCTCCAGCATCGGAAGCACATCCTGTAAAATTCCAAGGGATGTCTCTTCCGTTGACTTGGACTTCTTGTTTTTATACATTGAGATCTCATACTCCGGAACTTCTTCAAAGAAATCAATCAGTGACGGAATATCCGGGAAGATCTCGATACGTGTCTTTACCATCTGTGCAATTTTCCTGAAATCATAGTCCTTATGAATCGTTTCCTGAATAAACGGGAGCGCCCTCTCATAGAACCTGTCAAAATCCATCGCCTTAATATATTCTCCGTTCATCCACTTAAGCTTTGTCATATCAAATACTGCCGGAGACTTGCTCATATGACGGTACTCAAATGCCTCTGCCAGCTCCTCCAGCGTAAAAATCTCACGGTTGTCCTGCGGACACCATCCAAGCAGTGCCACATAATTGATCACAGCTTCCGTTACAAATCCCTGCTCGATCAGATCCTCGTAGGAAGAATGGCCGCAGCGTTTGCTCAGCTTCTGATGTTCCTCATTGGTGATCAGAGGACAGTGCACGTAAACCGGAACCTCCCATCCAAAGGCCTCATAGAGACGATTGTATTTCGGTGCAGAGGACAGGTACTCATTTCCCCTGACTACATGTGTGATTCCCATCAGATGATCGTCGACTACATTGGCAAAATTGTAAGTGGGATAGCCATCAGACTTGATCAGGATCATATCATCCAGCTCTGCGTTTGGCACCTCGATCACACCGTAGATCTCATCAACAAATTTCGTCGTTCCTTCCTTCGGGGTGTTCTGACGGATCACGTAGGGCTTTCCCGCTGCCAGGTTCGCCTCGATCTCCTCCTTTGACAGATGCAGACAGTGTTTATCGTATACCACGATCTCCTTACCTGCCACTTCCTGTTTCAGAGATTCCAGACGCTCTTTGTCGCAGAAACAGTAGTAGGCCTCTCCCTTCTCAATCAGCTTCTTCGCATATTCCAGATAGATGCCCTTTGCCTGGCGCTCGCTCTGTACATAGGGTCCCACGCCGCCGTCCTTATCCGGACCCTCGTCATGGATCAGCCCTGTCTCCTGCAGGGTACGGTAAATAATATCAACGGCGCCTTCCACATAGCGTTCCTGATCCGTATCCTCGATACGGAGGATAAAATCTCCGCCCTCGTGCTTTGCGATCAGATACGCATACAATGCTGTTCTCAAATTTCCTACATGCATCCGCCCTGTCGGACTGGGTGCAAAACGTGTTCTGACTTTACTCATTTCTGTGTTCTCCTCATTTTCGTATTTCTGTCAGCCGGATCCCTGCTGTTCCCCCGGAATGGATCTCCGCGCAGCCGGTCTGTAATCATACATATTCAGTAACTTTCCAGAGCCCATCCGTAAATCCGCCTCTTCAAGGCTTTGAACAGTTACCATATTCATTTCTCCTCAGAGATTATATAACGAAAGATGCATTTTGTCTATGCTTTCGCGATGCACAGATTATTTAAATCTGGATGCCTGATACCCCGGAACCACTGCTTTCCAGCTTGATGCTCCTATTTTTTTCAGATATTTCTTTGCATAGGCAATGGATTTCGGAGAATCCATATATTTATACACTTTATATGCTTCCCGTTTCTTGCCGTCCAGTCCCGTCAGTCCCATGGCATATCCCTCGGATACCTCCCATGCATCATCATATTCACAGCGCATGATAAACGCATCCACCATCGGGTTAAACTCTGCCATATAATATGCATATAAAATAGAAGCAGCCTGCGCCTTTTCACCCATGGAAGCCATATATCCCTGTTCCGACAGAATGATTCTGGTAGACGACCCATATGTCTTCCTGATATAATCCGTCAGGTACTTCAGATTCTGCGGCGTGATATACGGTGAATCTGCACTTTTGGTAACGTGCTGATTTTTCTTATACGGCTCAGATGGCAGCGGGAAGGAGTACGCATGATAAGACAGATTCCATTTTGTGCGGGAAGATTCCCTTTTAAGCTCTTTTGCAAATTGTGTCAGGAATGTCTTTCCATTCCAGCCAACCTCTGAAACCGGTATGTTCCATGCATTATCCAGCGGCACAAAAACTTTTGCCTCCGGCCAGCTGGCATGTACCGCATCACTGAGCATCTGGAATGCCTGAACATAAGCCTTTACATACTTTTCAAACGCAAGATTTCCGGCATGGTTCCAGTAATACTGAGAATTCACCTCATTTCCCAGTACCCAGTTGGATACCAGCCGCTCAGGTGTACCAAATATTTCACCCAGATAACAGAAAGCCGCCTCCAGCGTCTCCCTCGCCTTCTCATCAGAGGTATTCAGCATATACCAGTACGGGCCCGGTTGTCTCGCCGAAGGGTAGACCAGATACTTATTTGTACTGTTCCACGGCAGATAGATAACAAGAGTGACACAGACACCTCTGGAGACAAACCTCTTCACCTCTGCCTGCATCGTATTTGTAAAGTAATAAGTCTTTCCGTTGTAAACATAGGGAACACCTTCTCCCTCTGTAGTGATCAGATCGTTCAGATTCACATTGACCAGAGTATGCTTCGAATCCAGATTCATATCCGAAGCAAAATGAATCCCCTTCTTTGTTGCAGGAAGTTCACATTCCTGCGTATTCGTTGCAATCGCATGAGGATTTTTCACATATACCGTATTACTGACCAGTTTCAGTTTCTTTTTATTTTTCACTGCAATTCCAAACTTTGAAATTACATTTGCCTTGTCCGACGTATCCAGTCTGAACACCAGCCGCGAGGTTTCCAGTGATTCTGCCATTACACATGCCGGCTTATTTTCAAGTCCATTCACCTTTACCAGATAAAACTTCCCGTCACTTTTCCTTACATTTTCCTTCACCTTTGCTCTGATCACGGTCTCTCCGGATACGATTCTTGCAGACGTGATCTTTACCGGTACGCCCGCCGCTTCCGCCTGTCTGCTGCAAACACAGAACAGAACACAAAACAAAAGCAGACCAAGCACCCGGGGTCCCTGATATTTTCTTTTCATACTCCCATTCATCCTTTCTTCTTATTGGGTTTCCATGGATCAGGGGCTTTCCTTTATCTACATGGCTCTGAACAGTTACAAAAACGCATATTTCTTCAGGAGAAGCCCCGCTTCTCTCCTGATTATAGAAATATGCGTCCAAAATGTAAAGCCTGTTTCTGTTTTTGTTATTTCATCTCTTCCATGATATCCGCCACATGCTCCAGTTTTTCTGCTCTCCAGGCATTTTCCCCGCAGAAAAAGAGTGCTTCTTCAAGATTTCCCCTTACTGCATTGACCAGTGCTCTGGTTATGCAGTAGGGAATCGAGGCCGGATCACACTTTTCAAGGCATTGATAGCATTTTCCGTGAATCCCTTTCTCATGCTTCTCCATGATAAAACGATTCGCGATGGCACGTCCCGGCAGACCCACCGGACTGTCTACGATCCTGATATCTTCCTTTTTACAGTCGAGATGCGACTGTTTATAGGCATCCGAAGCATCACACTCAAAGGTAGTAACAAACCGTGTACCCATCTGTACGCCGTCTGCTCCCAGTGATAAGGCTTCATCCATATCTGCCCTTTCGTAGATTCCTCCGGCTATCACCACAGGAATATGGCTGCCATATTTCTCCTCATACTGCCTGATGACATCCATGATGCGCCTGATTTCTTCCCGGTAGGTGTCCGGCGTAAAGATAGCGAGCTGTTCTCTCGTAAATCCGAGATGACCTCCTGCTTTCGGACCCTCAATGACCACCAGATCAGGGATACGACCGTACTTTCTGTCCCAGAGTCTGCATATGACAGAGGCTGACTTTGCCGTGGATACAATGGGGGCAATCTTTACACTGCTTCCCTGCACCAGTTCAGGAAGAGACACCGGAAGCCCTGCTCCCGATATAATAAGGTCAATGCCTGACTGCACGGCCTCTTTTACATAAGAATTGTAGGATCTGGTCGCAGCCATGATATTGACACCAAGAATTCCTCCTTTTGCCAGTCCCCTCGCCTTTATGATTTCCTTTCTGAGTGCTCTCAGATTTGCATTCAACGGAGAAATTTCAAAATCCGGTTCCCGATACCCGATCTGCGCAGTCGAGATCACCCCGATTCCGCCACAGGACGCAACTGCGCCTGCCAGTCCTGAAAGGCTGATTCCCACGCCCATTCCTCCCTGTATGACCGGGATAGCGGCTGTCAGTTCTCCTATCACCAACGGTTTTCTCTTCATCTTTACATTCTCCGAAATCTTTCATATCTGTCAGATACCAGTTCCTCTGGTGTCTTCATCATCTGTTTGCTCAAAAACTTTTTCATATGATGCTTCATATATCCTGCAATTTCCGGAAGCAGTTCTACAGAAGCCGGCTCTCTCTCTGGAACGATACGCTCAATGATGCCAAGCTTTTTCAGGTCCTCTGCCGTAAGCTTCATCACCTCGGAAGCCTCCTTCGCACGTTTGCCGTCCTTCCAGAGAATCGTTGCAAAGCCTTCGGGAGACAAAATGGAATAGGTAGCATTCTCCATCATCCAGACCTCATTCGCCACAGCCAGAGCCAGAGCGCCACCGCTCCCTCCCTCTCCGATAACAATACTGAGTACGGGAACCTTCAGTCCGGACATCTCCATGAGATTTCTGGCAATCGCCTCTCCCTGACCGCGTTCTTCCGCTCCGATCCCGCAGGCCGCCCCCGGTGTGTCTACAAAACAGATGACCGGTCTTTTGAATTTTTCCGCCTGCTTCATCAACCGCAGAGCCTTTCGGTAGCCTTCCGGAGATGCCATCGCAAAATTTCTGCTGAGATTTTCCTTTGTCGTCTTTCCCTTCTGCTGCCCGATGACCGTCACCGGCTGACCATCGAAGAGGGCGATTCCTCCCACGATCGCGCCGTCATCGCGATAGCACCGGTCTCCGTGGAGCTCCATAAAGTCTGTAAAGATTTCCTGTATATAATCCATACTGGTGAGACGCTCCGGCATTCTGGAAATCTGCACCCTGTCCCATGTACTCAGGTGTTTCTTCTGTATGTCCTCTATATACGATTTTTTCTGTACAGACGATCTCTTTTCGAGAGAACTGTCACAGTTCTGGCGCTTCTGATGGACAGAAATCAGCCAGCTCAGTGTAGACTTCAGATCGGCGCGTTCCACGATCCCGTCAATCATTCCCTTTTCCAGCAGAAATTCCGCCCTCTGGAAGCCCTCCGGAAGCTTCTCTCCAATCGTCTGCTGAATCACTCTCGGCCCTGCAAATCCGATCAGTGCCCCCGGCTCTGCCAGTATGATATCTCCCAGCATCGCAAAGCTTGCCGTGACTCCGCCTGTCGTGGGATCTGTAAGGACCGGAACATAGAGGCATCCTGCGTCCAAATGACGTCTGATCGCTGCAGAGGTTTTGGCCATCTGCATCAGGGATACGATTCCTTCCTGCATCCTGGCTCCTCCGGAACAGCAGAAAAGAATCACAGGAAGTCCAAGCTGCGTTGCCTGTTCGACAGCTGAAGTAATCTTCTCTCCCACTACATAGCCCATGCTTCCCATAAGAAATCTTGCATCACAGACCCCCAGAACAACCTCCTGCCCGTCTATTTTCGCTTTTCCAATCGTCACGGCCTCCTGTATGTGTGTTTTATTGCGGAGTTCTCCCAGCTTTTCCTCATATCCCTGATAGTTCAGTGGATTCCGGTCACTGATTTCCCTGCCCCACTCTTCAAAGCTTCCTTTGTCTGCTACCATCCGGATACGTGTTTTTGTCTTTATCCTGAAATAGCCGCCGCATTTCGGACATACATAAAAGTTTTCCACCACATCCTCACGGTAAAGCATCCTGCCGCATTTTGGACATTTTACCCACAATCCCTCCGGAACAGAAGGCTCTGTTTTTGTCTCCTCCTGGCCGGAACCCGTCTTTGAGACGGAGATGTAGGTGTTTTTCTTAAACATATCCTTTAATCCTGCCATATGAAATCTCCTGTCAAAAAAGGTGGTAACTCGTATGATTCACCCTAATCAGATGGATCATACGAGTTCATTACAACCGATGTTCCTCAATAAATGCCGTTGTAAAATTTCCTTCCTGGAAATCTTTATCATTCAGAATCGCATAAAGAAAATCCACATTTGTAGTTACGCCCTCCAGTATCAGCTCTCCAAGCACACTCCTGACCTTATCGATTGCTGCTTCTCTGGTTCTGTCATGGACGATCACCTTAGCAATCATAGAATCATACCAGGGAGGGATCTCATACCCGCTGTAAACGGCTGAATCGATCCGCACACCATATCCGCCCGGAAAATGTACCTTTTTCACCTTTCCCGGACAGGGCATAAAGTTTTTCTTCGGGTTTTCTGCATTGATCCTGCATTCAATGGCATGCCCCCTGAGAGCAATATCCTCCTGCTTCACGCTCAGTGGAAGACCTGCCGCTACATAAATCTGCTCTTTGATCAGATCCACACCGGAAACCATCTCTGTAACCGGGTGCTCTACCTGAATCCTGGTGTTCATCTCTATAAAATAAAAGCTTCGATCCTCATCCAGCAGGAATTCAATCGTTCCTGCGTTTTCGTAACCGGCTGCTTTTGCGGCACGGACAGCTTCCTGTCCCATACGTTCCCGAAGCTCCGGGGTCAGTACTGCACAGGGCGATTCCTCGATCACTTTCTGATGGTTTCTCTGGATCGAGCAGTCTCTTTCCCCCAGCTGAACCACATTCCCGAATTTATCTGCAATAATCTGAAACTCGATATGTTTAGGATTCTTTACATATTTTTCAATATACATCGTGTTATCGCCAAATGCCTGCACCGATTCTCTCTGTGCTGTCTGGAAGTTCTCTTTAAAAACTTCTGAAGACGCAGCGATACGCATTCCCTTTCCTCCGCCTCCCGATGATGCCTTGATCATCACCGGATAACCTATTTCTGAGGCGATCCGTTCTCCCTCATCTGCATCAAACACAGGCTTTCGCGTACCCGGCACTACCGGTACACCAGCCCTGCTTACGGTAGTACGCGCCTCTGACTTATTTCCCATCTTCTGAATCACTTCTGCAGGAGGACCGATAAAGGTAATGCTGCATTTCTCACACATCCCGGCAAATTTACTGTTCTCTGATAGAAAACCAAACCCCGGATGAATCGCCTCTGCCTTTGTGGCAATCGTTGCACTCAGGATCCGTTCCATGTCCAGATAGCTGTCCAGAGAGGAAGCAGGACCGATACATACCGCTTCATCTGCCAGCTGTGCATGCAGTGCCTCCCTGTCCGCTTCCGAATAAACAGCAACCGTACGGATTCCCATCTCCCGGCACGCCCTGATAATGCGAACAGCGATTTCTCCTCTGTTCGCAATTAGTATTTTCTGAAACATACGAATCTCCTATCCGATGGCAAAGGTCAGCTCCGCAATGACTGCCGCCTTCCCATTTACAGAAGCAGTTGCTTTTCCCACACCTACATTTCCTTTTCGTTTAATCATCTCTACCTCAAGCATTAATACATCCCCCGGTATCACCTTCTGCTTGAATTTTGCGAAACTGATACCGCCGAAATATGCTGTCTTTCCCTGAAATTCCGGACAGCTCAGCATCACCACTGCCCCTACCTGTGCCAGTGCCTCTATAATCAGAACGCCCGGCATCACGGGTTCCTGCGGAAAATGTCCCGCAAAATACGGTTCATTATAGCTGACACACTTTTTTCCAACACCGCGTTTTCCGCTCTCCAGTTCCTCAATTGTATCAATCAGCAGCATGGGCTGCCTGTGAGGGATAATCTCCATGATTTCCTTTGCCGTCAATCTTGCCATTCTCTTCCTCCAGCTTATATTATAGATCACTGTTCAGAACCCTTTCGCAAAACCGCCTCTGCCGGATCTTCCTTTTGCTCATGTATGGCTCTTAATGGTTACAATATCGTTCGTTTTCTTCAAACCTCAGCGAATCACAAACATTGGCTGTCCATATTCGACCAGCTGCTCATTTGAAACCAGTATCTCTTCTATCACACCGTCAAATTCGCTTTCTATCTCATTCATCAGCTTCATTGCCTCGATGATACCAAGGATCTGACCCTTTTGTACCGTATCACCTACCCTGACAAAAGGCTCTGCGTCAGGAGACGGTGCATGATAGAAGGTCCCTACAAGAGGTGCCTTTACCTGATTCCCTTCCGGAACCGTCTCTTCCTTTTCCGTCTGTGGTACAGGAACAAAAGCTTGCGAAATCTCTGTAGCATTCCCGGATACCGTCACCAGTTCCTTTTTGTTCTTTTTCATTGACAGCTTGAAATTTCCATCCTCCATTTCGAAGCTTCCAATCTCAGAAGAAGATACTTTGTCTATCAAAGTTAATAGGCAGTCTAACTCCATGACTTATTCCTCCCTGTACTTCTTTATCAGAATACTACCATTGTGCCCGCCGAATCCCAGAGAATTGCTGATCGCATACTCCAGATCCTCTCTTACAGGACCATCTGTCACATAGTTCAGATCCAGCTCCTCATCCTTTACCCGATAGCCTGCCGTCGGATGAAGATACCCCTCTTCTATCTCTTTTACACAGGTAATAAACTCAATCGCTCCTGCCGCACCCATCATATGCCCTACAATGGATTTTGTTGAATTTACACGAATATTTTTTGCATGTTCTCCAAATGCCTTTTTGATCGCACGTGTCTCAAACAGATCATTGTGGTGGGTGCTTGTTCCATGCGCATTAATATAGGTAATATCCTCAGGCTGAAGTCCTGCCTCCTTCACTGCGTTTAACATAGCTCTTGCTGCACCGGCTCCATCCTCTGCCGGAGATGTGATATGGTAAGCATCACTGGTCGCACCGTATCCGCCGATTTCCGCCAGAATCTTTGCACCACGTTTTTTCGCATGCTCCAGTTCCTCCAGCACGACAACGGCTGCTCCCTCACCCATGACGAATCCGCTTCTCTCTTTATCAAAGGGAATCGAACACCGCTTCGGGTCTTCCGATTCGCAGAGAGCGGTCAGTGCCATGAATCCGCCGATTCCAACCGGGCTGATGGATGCTTCTGTACCGCCTGCCACCATGACATCCGCCTCTCCACACCGTATGGAGCGATAGGCTTCCCCGATGGAATGTGTGCCTGTCGCACATGCGGTTACGACATTCAGACTTTTTCCTTTCAATCCAAAGTGAATCGACACATTCCCGCATGCCATATTCGAGATCATCAGCGGTACCAGCAGCGGGCCTATTCTCCGGACTCCCTTTGTCATAAGCCGTGCATGTTCTCTCTCCACTGCCTGCAGGCTGCCGATTCCCGAGCCCACCGAACATCCCACCATATAGGGATCTTCCTTTTCCATATCAAGCCCTGACTGCTCGATTGCCTCCTTCGCAGCAGCCACTGCATACTGACTGAACAGTTCCATACGCTTTGCTTCTTTGAAATCCATATAATCCGTGGCATGAAAGTCTTTCACCTCTGCTGCCAGCTTTACTTTGTAATCCTCTGTATCAAAACGGGTAATCGGGGCAAATCCTGTTCTTTCATTCTTTATACTATCCCAGAAAGTATCCACACTCAGTCCCACAGGTGTGATGGCTCCCAGGCCTGTTACTACTACTCTTCTCATTTTTCTGATCCTCCTGCTATCTGAATCACTGTCCACGTTACCGTTCACTCCGTGACCAGTAACACGCTTCGCGTAACCTGTCTGGCACTTCTTACATAGACATACCACCGTCTACACTGATCACCTGGCCTGTAATATAGTCCGCCCGATCTGATGCGAGAAAGGCTACCATTTCTGCGATATCCTTTGTCTCTCCAAAATGTCCCAGCGGGATCTGCTTCACAGCATTTTCCTTCACTGCTTCCGGAAGAACGGCTGTCATTTCCGTCTCTACAAACCCGGGCGCCACTGCATTTACCGTAATTCCTCTGCCTGCCAGTTCTCGCGCCATTGTTTTTGTCAGACCGATGATCCCTGCCTTAGACGCAGCATAATTTGCCTGTCCGGCATTTCCAAGAACCCCTGAAACCGATGCAATATTAATGATCTTTCCGCTTCTCTGCCTGAGAAACTGTCTGGAAAGATGACGGATCGTATTGAAGCACCCCTTCAGATTTACTTCAATCACCCGATCAAAATCCTCTTCACTCATCTTCATGATAAGGCCATCTCTGGTAATCCCTGCATTATTCACCAGAATATCAATCTTCTGATACTCAGTCAAAAGCTGTTTTACCATTTCCTCCGCAGCGTGGAAATCAGATACATCGCACGGATATACTACCGCATCACCGCCGTTCTTTCTGATCATCTCTGCCGTTTCCATGGCACGTTCCTTCGATCCCTTATAATTTACAATGACAAAAGCGCCTTCCCGTGCCAGTGTCAGTGCGATCTCACGCCCGATTCCACGGGCTGCTCCAGTCACCAGTGCAATTTTTCCTTTTAACATATCCTGCTCCTGTTTTCGAGAGTTTCTGCCGCTTTTTCCAGATCCTCTGCTGTTTCTATATTGATACCGGCTGCTCCCCGGTTTATTTTCCTCAAAAATCCTGTCAATGTTTTCCCCGGCCCGATCTCCAGGAAGATATCTGTACCATCCGCAAGCATCCGTTCTACGCTCTGCTGCCATCTGACAGGCGAAAAGACCTGTCTCATTAAGATCGAAGGAATTTGCTCTCTGTCTGTCACATAATCTGCTGTTACATTTGAAAGGTACGGAACCTGAATGTCATGAATGCTTACCTGATCCAGAACCTTTCCGAGTTTCTCTCCTGCCCCCTTCAGCATCTCAGAGTGGAACGGACCACTTACTTTTAACTGGATGATCCTTCTGGCTCCTTCCATCTTCAGTGCTTCCCCGGCTTCCATGACCGCCTTTTCCTCTCCTGTAATGACAATCTGACCGGGACAATTATAGTTTGCAATCGAAACGATTCCCTCTGTCTTCTCGCAGATTTCCTCGATTTTCTCACTGTCCATACCTATGACAGCTGCCATGGCACCGCCTGATGGAACCTCACTCTGCATATAGATTCCTCTTTTTCTTACCACACGGAATGCATCCTCCGAAGAGAGAACACCTGAGGCTATAAGCGCGCCATATTCCCCAAGGCTTAAACCTGCCGTAACATCCGGAAAGATTCCCCTCTCACGGACTGCAGCCAGAATCGCCGCTTCCACAGTAAGCATGGCAATCTGTGTATATTCTGTCACATCCAGCCTGTCATTCTCCTCAAAGCAAAGGGCCGGAAGATCCAGCCCGGTCACCGCTGATGCCCTATCAAACATTTCTCTGCTCACCGGATATGTTTCATAGAAATCTCTGCCCATTCCCACATACTGGGCACCCTGTCCCGGAAATACAAATGCTGTTTTTCCCATAAATCCTCCTGTTTCTCTCCTGTTCAGATACTTTTGACCCCAACATCGTACTCTATGAGTTGCCCGACAAATGAGCCTTACGTCGATTTTTCCGTGCTTCGCACTCTCAAAACCGACGAAAACATTCGCATTTTGCTTTGCTGCATACTCATTTTAAAAGATGTCCTGCCTCTGCGAGGATCTCATCTATGATCTCCCGGCAGCTCTGCTCCTTTTTCACAAGTCCGGCACTCTGTCCCGCCATAACGGTTCCGTATTTTACATCGCCTTCCATCACTGCTTTTCTAAGTGATCCCAGGGTCAATTTCTCCAGTTCCTCAAAGGCAACACCTTCTTTTTCCATTCTCAGGTACTCCCTTGTCATCTGATTTCTCAGACAGCGAACCGGATGCCCTGTCGTAGTTCCTGTTACCTCAGAATCAATATCCTTCGCTTTCATGATGCGCTCTTTATAATTCGGATGAACAATGGACTCTTTTGCAGCCACAAATCGTGTTCCCATCTGAACGGCTTCTGCACCAAGCATCATGGCTGCTGCAAAGCCTCTTCCATCAGCAATACCGCCTGCTGCGATCACCGGTATTTCCACCGCATCTACCACCTGAGGAACGAGGGTCATCGTAGTCTGTGAGCCAATATGTCCTCCGGATTCCATGCCTTCTGCCACCACTGCATCGGCTCCATAGCGTTCCATCCTTTTCGCCAGCGCCACGGATGCTACCACCGGGATCACACGGATCCCTGCATTTTTCCAGAGTTCCATGTATTTTTCAGGATTTCCGGCACCGGTTGTGACTGCTCTGACACCTTCCTCTGCCACTACATGCGCCACTTCCTCTGCATAGGGACTCAGCAGCATGACATTTACACCAAAAGGCTTATCCGTCAGCTCTTTTGCTTTTCGTATTTCTTCTCTGATGACCTCTGCCGGTGCACTCGCTGCCCCAATGATTCCAAAGCCGCCTGCCTCTGACACGGCGGCAGCCAACCTGTGCTCTGCCACCCATGCCATGCCGCCCTGGATGATCGGTTTTTCAATTCCCAGAAGCTCTGTCACTCTTGTCTTCATACTCTGATTCCTTACGCCTCCACACCTTTAGCCTGCAGATATTCCATTACAGCTCCTACGGTTGTCAGTTTTTCCAGATCTTCTGAAGGAATCTCTACAGAAAACTCATCCTCCATAGCCATAACCATCTCAAACAGGTCCAGGGAATCTGCACCAAGATCTTCCTTAAAAGAAGTAGCTTCTGTAATCTGCTCTGCCTCACAATTTAACTGGTCTGCAATCATTTCTTTCATTTTCTCTAACATCGTATCTATTCTCCTTTTATTTTGTTTTTCAAATGTTTTGACTTTCAAAGTATATAGCAGTATTTAACAGCTGTCAAGCATAATTTTGATGAGCCAAGGGACAAATGGACATAAGAAAGTACTTTTGACCCCTGGCTCATTTTTTCACAGAGGGAAACCGCTCCAGATCTGTATGCGGGATGGCCTGAGCCGCTACCATCATGTGGAGAAAATCATCCACAGCACCAAACTGAATATAGATCATCTTCTCCAGAATGCGATCAATATCATCCAGAACACTCCGGTCCAGAAGTACCGCCACTGCACCATCCAGAGACGAATTCCCGGGACTGAGCAGACGTTCTCTGTCAATATCCGGATACATTCCAATCGTCACGGCAGACTCTTTCGAAATATGCTTTCCAAAAGCTCCTGATACATAAAACTTTGATATCTCATCCATGGAAATCCCGGATTCACGCAGTATATATTCAACCATGGTATACGCAGCTGCCTTCGTTCTCAGAAATTCATCAATATCCCCCTGGTAAAACAGCAATCCGGGTTCGTATTCCACTGCATAACCGTCCTCTGTTTTCCTTATCAGCTGACTTTTCTCAGGATCGAACCTGCCCCGGAGGTCGATCCAGCCGTTCAGGTAAAGCTCTGCCAGCAGATCCACGATTCCGGAACCGCAGATTCCCGCAGCCTTTCCTTCGCCGATGACATGATTGTAAAAAACACCATGTTTGATATGAACCCGGTCTACTGCGCCCTCAACTGCACGCATTCCCGTCTTCACCACACCGCCCTCAAGGGCCGGTCCCGCAGCTCCTGCACCACACAGCAGAAAATCACGGTTTCCCACAACCAGCTCTCCGTTCGTGCCGATGTCAAAAAAGACACACAGATTCTCTTCCCGGTACATTTTCGTTGCGATCAGCCCGCTGGTGATATCGCCACCGAGATAATTTGACTTTCCGGGATAACAAAATACATACCCATTTACCGGTATCCCCAGATCCGTTCCTTTCAGAAAGCCCGGCCTGTCCACACGGACCGCATACGGTGTAGAAAATACGCAGAACGCATCCAGCCCGATCAAGAAATGTATCATTGTCGTATTTCCTGAAACAGCCATCTGGATACATTCCTCAGCACGGATCCCCGACTTTTCTTCCAGCTCTTTCAGATTCTCCAGGATCGTATCGACAGCTGCCTGCCGCATCCTCTCTCTCGCTTCCTCATGGTCCTTGCAGTAGAAAATTCGGGTCAGAATATCTGTTCCATAAGAAATCTGGCGATTGTAATGATTCGCCTCTGCTATGACATCTCCTGTCTCGCAGTTGATGAGCCGCGTAACCACCGTCGTACTTCCCAGATCCGTCGCCAGCCCGAAATGACGTTTTCCGGTATCTCCCGCCTCCAGATCTGTCATCACCCAGCGATATCCGTCCCAGGCCAGAGATACAGTAACCTTCCAGTCCGCATCTTCACAGAGAGGATAGAGCTTTCTCATCACACGGATATCCATGACGGTATCCAGACCTCTCTCTTTCAGAGCATCCATAATACGTGCCTGACCCGAACGACTATCCTCCTCCGTCGGCGGTTCCAGCTCCAGATATATTTTTTTACTGATTCCCTCCATCCTGTTTCCTCCCGTAGCACTTCATCTGACATGATTCACAGCCACAGCTGCAGAATCTTCCTGCTTTCCATTCTCTCACCTTTCTGAATATCACATATCCTGCATATGCAAATATGAGTGTTCCTATTACTATTGAAGCTATCATATCATTTTCCCCCTGTCTCGGATTTCGAATGTTTTCGGGCTTCCTGCTTTCCCGATCACACAGGCGGGTTGCACTAGTATAACAGACCTCCCAGCTGATATACGGCCACCGCCGCCATCCATGCCAGGAGAAGCTGGAATATCATCAGTCCCACCGTATATCTCCATGAGTTTGTTTCCTTTTTAATGGTACCTATGGCAGCCGCACACGGAATATACAGAAGACAAAATACCATCAGAGCATAGGCATTTAACGGGCCAAATCCTCCCTCTGCCAGATTCTGCACAATCTTACCCATACCTGCCGCTGAATTGGCATTGCCGACACCAAACAATACGGCAAAGCTTGAAACAACCACCTCTTTTGCGGAAAGTCCGGAAATCAGTGCCACAACAATCTGCCACATACCGAGTCCCGCCGGAACAAGTACAGGTACCAGGCACCTTCCGATCATTGCCCCAAAGCTCTGAGAAATATCTGTTACCATCCCCTTCTGATTAAAGTTTAAGATAAACCAGATGATGATCGATGCTACAAAAATCGTTGTTCCCGCCTTTGTCAGATAATCCTTTACTTTCTCCCATACATAAATCCGGATCGTGCGGCCATTCGGTGTTTTATACTCGGGCAGTTCGATCAGAAGCGACTGACTGCTTTTATTTCTGTTCAGACGGTTCGTCACCAGAGCAATGACAATCGCCATGAGCATTCCGATCACATACATGGAGAATGCTGCCACCATGGCATATTTTCCAAAAAACATATCAGAAAATAAAACATAAATCGGAAGCCTTGCAGAACAGGACATGTATGGAGTAATAAAGATCGTTTTTCTGCGGTCTTCTTCCCTCTCTAAAGCCCTGGTTGCCATAACAGCCGGTACCGTGCAGCCAAATCCCAGAATCATTGGAAGAAATGCCTTTCCACTGAGTCCCACCTTCCCCATGATTCCATCCATGATGTACGCAACACGTGCCATATATCCACTGTCCTCCAGGATGGCCAGCGCCAGGAACAGAATAAAAATATTCGGCAGAAAAGTCAGAATTCCACCCACGCCGGCAATAATACCGTCCACGATCAGGGAAATCAGCCAGTCAGCCGTATGAAGTTCAGTAAGCAATTGACCGGCTGCCTGTGAGACGAAATCCAGTCCGATCTCAAAAACACCCTTCATGGCATCCCCGACGAAAAACGTCAGAAAGAACACCAGAGCCATGATCCCGAGAAAAACGGGGACACCCCACACCCGATGTGTGAGTACAGCATCGATCCTGTCTGTGTTTGCCGACTTTTCACTTTTATAAAACAGGCATTCCTCCATGACTTCCTCTATGTAATCATATTTCTGATTAATAATCTTCTTTTCAAAGTTTTCTTTCGGAAGTTTCAGATCATATCCTGCATATCTCTTTACAAGTTCCTCATCATTTTCAAGGAGCTTTATCGCTTTCCATCGTACATTCTCTTCCTTATGGAAGAAAAGCTGCTCCTCCAGCCTCTGAATCCACTCTTCGATCTCCTGACTGTATACAATCACCCGGTCATGTACACCTTCTTCATAATGATGCTTTACCGCATGCATCAGCACATCCAGTCCCGTACGCTTTCTGGCGGATACCGGCACCACCGGAATGCCTCCCAGAAGCTCCGGAAGACGATGAAGATCGATCTCCATCCCTCTCTCTTCCACGATATCCATCATATTCAGGGCAAGGATCACCGGCTTTCCCATCTCCAGAAGCTGTGTCGTCAGATAAAGATTCCGCTCCATTGCCGATGCGTCCACGATATTAACAATTACATCGATGTCTTCTTCCATGATGCATTTTCGCGTAACTTTCTCTTCAATAGAATAGGACGTCAGGCTGTAAATCCCCGGTGTATCTACCAGTTTGATCCGCTGCCCTTTATAGGATGTCTCTCCTTCCTTCCTTTCCACGGTTACGCCCGGCCAGTTTGCAACCTTAAGGTTTGCTCCTGTATAAGCGTTAAATAATGTAGTTTTTCCACAGTTTGGATTTCCTACAAATGCTACATTAATGGACTTCTTCATCTGTGTACTCCTTTACCTCGATTCCCTGTGCCATCTCACCTCCCAGCGCCCATCTGGCTCCTCTGGCTTTGATGATGACAGCACCCTTTTTCTTCTTATTTAATATATGAATCTTTGTACCTTCAAAAATACCAAGTGCCTCCAGACGGCGCATAACAGGATCTGACAGCTTAAGCCCTGTTACCTCGTAATTCTTTCCGGTTTGTCCCTCGTATAATGTCATCCTTTTCTCCTTTTTCTAAGCTGCTGTAACTCATGATCCTTCTGAGACCCCGACACTGCATTTGTTTCCCGAAACTTTATCTGTGAGGAAACACTCAGCGCCAGGGTCATTTCCGCCATCAGGAACACAATGGATGTGCCACCGTAGCTGACGAACGGAAGTGTGATTCCTGTAGTCGGTATCAGATTGATAACGACGGCAATATTCAGCACAACCTGCAGAGCAATGTGTGAAAAGATTCCAGTGGCAATCAGAGATCCCAGAAGATCCGGCGCATTCTGGGCAATAAACATCAGCCGGTACAGCAGAAAAACAAACATGATGGTCAGCATCGCTGCACCAAAGATCCCCAGTTCCTCACATACAATTGAAAAGATCATATCATTCTGTGCCTCCGGCACCGCTTCCAGCTTCTGTGCACTGTTGCCAAGACCTTTCCCAAAAAAGCCTCCGGATCCGATTGCGTAAAGTGCCTGCATAATCTGATAACCACCCCTCGACGCATAGGCCTCCGGATTGATCCATACAAGAATACGGTTAAACCGGAAGTCATCCGTAGCTCCTATAGAAGCCACATAGGAACGAATCCCCAGAATGGCCACGGCAAGCGCTGCGATTCCCGGCAGCACCCATTTTTGCGCTGTCGGATGAGATACAAGGATCAATATCGCAGTAATACCCGCTATGATAATCGCAGTACTTAAATTATCCGTAAATACGAACGTCAGAAAGGATGTGAGAGCCCCAAAGCCTCCTACAATGCATGGTGCTTTGATTCCTTTCATATTTTTCCCCATCTTCACAATTACTACAGGCATCATCAGTATTATGGCCAGCTTTCCAAGCTCTGCAGGCTGAAAGGAAATCGGCCCGATATAGATCCATCTGGTTGCTCCTTTGATATTACGCCCGATGAATTTTGTCAGAAATAACAGGATATTTGCCACTACGTACAGAAACGGGGCCAGCTTCGCATAGTAATGATAATCAACCTGCGAAAAAAAGAGCAGGCCCACGAGACAGACTGCACTGATTGCCGCCTGCTTCCTAAAATAAAACATATCGTTTCCAAAATCCATCTGCGCACGATAGGCACTTGTGCTGTAAAGCATGATCAGTCCAAAGCATGTAAGCAGAATGACACTTGCAAGCAGATTATAGTCATAATACTGCGGTTTTAACAGCTTTGTTTTTCGTTTACCTCTCTTCTTTTTCTTCTGACTCATATCAAGACTCCTATATATATGACACTTTCTAATTTCCTGTGGACTATCATAACACATTTCCTGCGAAAATGAAATACAAAGGTTGTTCTTCGTTTTTCACACCTTTATAGAATGGTTTCACCAAATATGCTTTCTTTCATAAAATAATACGGAAAAATGATTTGAAAGGGGTTTCTTATGAAAGACTGTGAAACAAAAACCTGTCAGGATTCCTGCTCTGATCAATATTGTGACAATGCGCCTCTTGCCATGGGATATGTTCCGTGGCAGTCATTTCACAAAACTTTTGACCGCAGTAAGGCTCTTCAGGTTGGCACTATTTTCCCTGAACTTTGTAAACCATTCTGTGGAAGGAGGTTTTGCGGATGAATCGATGCATGTGTCCCTATCATCAACAGCATCAAATGATGAATCCCTGTTATCAGCCGCCACGATATCCCCAGCCACGTTATATGGAGGAAAACTCCTCCAGAGGATACAGGACAGACAATTCCAGACCAATGTCATGTAAAATGAAGCAGGAACCTTGTAAGGAGGAGCGAAAGGAAGAACGCTGTCAGAAAAAGGATTCCTGCTGTATGGAAAAAAAGGAACCATCCTGCAGCTGTAAAGAAAAGCCCAGGCTCTCACGTTCTCAGATGCTTCAGTATATAAATGAAGTAAGCTTTGCTGTAAACGACATTTCTCTTTATCTTGACACACATCCCTGCGATCAGGAAGCTATGGAATACTATCAAAAGCATGTCGCAATGCGTAAGGAAGCACTTCGTGATTATGCAAAGCATTACGGTCCACTGACCATAGATACGGCAAATGATGCCGACAGTGATTCATGGGAATGGGTAATGCAGCCATGGCCCTGGGAAGGAGGTTCCTGCTAACTTATGTGGAATTATGAAAAGCGACTTCAATATCCGGTAAACATTACAACCCCAAATGCAAAAATTGCCCAGTTTATCATGAGCCAATATGGCGGTCCCGACGGTGAAATCAATGCCTCCCTGCGCTATCTCTCGCAGCGGTTCACCATGCCGAATCGAAAAGCCGCGGGTGTATTAAATGATGTTGGTACCGAGGAACTTGCACATCTGGAGATGGTTTCCACTATCGTTCATCAGCTCACGAAAGATCTTTCAATGGAAGAAATTGAAAAATCCGGCTTCGGTCCTTATTATATTGACCATACTGTCGGCATATGGCCTCAATCCGCCGGAGGTATTCCTGTCAACGCCTGTGAACTCCAGTCAAAGGGAGATCCTGTTACAGACCTGTTTGAAAATCTGGCAGCAGAACAGAAAGCACGGAGCACCTATGACAACATTTTGCGTGTCGTGAAAAATATGCCTGAAATAGCAGACCCCATTCGTTTTTTAAGAGCCCGTGAGATCGTTCATTTCCAGCGTTTTGGTGAAGCACTTCGCACTGTACAGGAAGAACTGGACAGCAAGAATTTTTATGCCTTTAACCTGTCCTTTGATAATCCTGCAACCTGCAGCTGCGATGACGGATGTGGATGCAAATGAGAAAAGAATTAGCCAGAGTCATTCAGCTGCTCTCATCATGCCCGCCTGAGGCTTATGCTTTTCTTTATGGGAGCAGTCAGAATCAGAACCTGTCAGGTGCTGCCTACCTGTATACAATCTGGGGAGGAACGCTGATGCTTGTGGAAGTGAGCGGACTTCCTTATTCCGACGAAATCTGTTCGCGGCGTATCTTCGGATTTCATATTCATGAAGGTGATAGCTGTACAGGTACAAAAGAAGATCCCTTTGCGGATACCGGAGAGCATTTTAATCCCGCCGGGTGCAGACATCCTGAGCATGCCGGTGATCTGCCCCCACTATTCGGAAACCATGGCTATGCGTTTTCCGCTTTTTATACGGAGCGGTTTCAACCGGAAGAGGTTGTTGGAAAAACACTGGTGATTCATAATATGCCGGATGACTTTCAAACACAGCCTTCTGGAAATGCCGGAATGAAAATCGCATGCGGAGAAATCAAAGAAAACATGAGTGCAGCATGAAAGAAGCGCCGGGGAGCGATCCAAAGTCATCTCCGGCGCTTCTTTTAAATTCTCCTTTATTCACAATTGTCTCCCTTTTTCTTGCCTTTTCCTCTGTAGCGTGATAAAATGTTTCGTATACTGGACCGCCAAATCATTCAGGCGGCCGCAGAATGACAGGAAAATCATTCTGTCAGAAAAAGGAAAGAGAGGTTTTCTTTATGCACACTTCAAAACGCAAACTTACCGCATCCGTATTTGTTCTACTGGTGCTGGTCGCTGCCTGGGCTTTTCCGGTCCTGGCATCTGAGGGCGAGGCTGCCGATACACCGGCTATGTATGCTACCTTCTGGGCACTTGTACCGCCCATCGTGGCTATCGTGCTTTCCCTGATCACAAAGGAGGTTTACAGTTCTCTGTTCGTGGGAGTTCTCATCGGAGCACTGTTTTATTCCGGATTCTCCTTTGAAGGAACCGTAACTCATATGTTTAACGATGGATTTATCAGTGTTCTGTCTGACAGCTGGAATGTCGGCATCCTGATTTTCCTGGTAATCCTTGGGTGCATGGTGTCTCTGATGAACCAGGCAGGTGGATCTGCCGCCTTTGGAAAATGGGCGAGCGAAAGAATCAAGACACGTGTTGGTGCTCAGCTGGCCACCGTTGCTCTTGGTGTTCTGATTTTCATCGATGATTATTTTAACTGCCTGACGGTAGGAAGTGTTATGCGTCCCGTGACTGATAAACATAATATCTCACGTGCAAAGCTGGCCTATCTCATCGATGCGACGGCAGCTCCTGTGTGTATCATTGCACCGATTTCATCCTGGGCTGCAGCTGTTACAGGATTTGTGGAAGGTGAGGATGGACTTTCTCTGTTCATTCATGCAATTCCGTACAATTTCTACGCATTGCTTACCATATTCATGATGCTGGCGATCGCTTTCATGAATGTAGACTTTGGTCCTATGAAAAAGCACGAGGAAAATGCCGTGCTGAAGGGTGATATCTATACAACCCCTGACCGTCCATATGAAAATGTGAACTCAGACACTGTAAACAGTAAAGGAAAAGTAATCGATCTTCTGATCCCCATTCTCTGCCTGATTACCTGCTGTGTTGCCGGTATGCTTTACACCGGTGGTTTCTTCAGCGGAACCGATTTCATCACAGCATTTTCAAACAGTGACGCATCCGTTGGTCTGGTACTTGGCAGCTTCTTTGGTCTGATGATTACGATTATCCTCTATCTGGTACGCCGTGTCATGACCTTCAAAGACTGCATGGCATGTCTCCCGGACGGTTTTAAATCCATGGTTCCGGCAATCCTGATTCTGACCTTTGCCTGGACCTTAAAGGCTATGACAGACAGCCTTGGAGCTGCTACCTTTGTTGAAGTTTCGATGCAGCATGCTGCAAAAGGTCTGATGGGCTTCCTGCCGGCGATCATCTTTTTAGTAGGATGCGGTCTGGCATTCGCCAGCGGAACCTCCTGGGGAACCTTCGGTATCCTGATTCCGATCGTTGTTGCCGTATTTGCGAATACTGACAGCCATCTGCTGATCATCTCCATCTCTGCATGTATGGCAGGTGCTGTATGTGGCGACCACTGCTCACCGATCTCCGATACGACGATCATGGCTTCCGCCGGTGCCCAGTGTAATCATGTGAACCATGTCTCTACACAGCTTCCTTATGCACTGACCGTTGCGGCTGTATCCTTTGTGTGCTACCTGGTTGCAGGACTTCTTCCATCTGTTCTGTCTCTGGTTGCTCTTCCGGTTGGATGCATACTGATTCTTGCAATTCTTTTTATCATGAAAAAGAAGGGCGGAAGTAGAGCTTAGCTTATTCAAGTACGCCTTGGCGTACTTGATGCGAGGTGCGCGTCATGCTTTGCATGACATTCAAGATAAAATCCCGTGGAAATTGTATTCTACGGGATTTTTCATTATGTAAATAATTGTAACTATTCAGAGTCCATTCGCAAAATCGCCTCTGCGAGGCTTTCCTTTTGCTCATGCAGGGCTCTATTTACAGCTCCGTCGACGACTCTGCCGAAGTTTCTGTCGATGGCTCTGTTGACGGCTCTGATTCCGGCTCCGTCGGTGGTGTGAGCTCTTCTTCCTTCAATGGTCCGAATAAATCTGCAAGTACCTCTTCCGCATTCATATTCTGATATCCATCCGGATCTGTCATAATCGATCTGCCGCTGGTATCCCAGCGCATCTGTCCGAAATGACTTAAGTATTTCTCATCCCGGATCTTCGTCTTAAACTTTGCACTCCATTCTGGAAAATACTGTTCCATATACTTCTTTGCCAGATCTACTGCCTGACTTTTGATTCTTCCGTCAGGTGCCACAG
Source organism: uncultured Blautia sp. (assembly GCA_900539525.1). Taxonomy (GTDB): domain Bacteria; phylum Bacillota; class Clostridia; order Lachnospirales; family Lachnospiraceae; genus Hominisplanchenecus_A. Next base: position 35,970 of record UQCM01000010.1, on the reverse strand, counting down.
TTCCCGAAAGCTGAACACCGGGATTACTGGAAGAATGAAGCACCACAACGCTTCCATCCTCACACTGGCCGATCACGATCCATACGTGACCGCAGTCCTTACATGCACTGCTCATGATATCTCCCGGCTTATAATCTGTGATCTGTGAACGCTTTTTATAGGTTCCCCATCCGCGCGAGGCATAATTCTTTGCCATATCCTTCGCAGACATGACATATCCATTATTCCCGCTCTTTTTATTCATAATGTTGTAAATGGTCCATCCCACATACCCAGAACAGTCAAGACCGTCATGACGCTGGTACTGGGTATCATAGAAATTGTAATCTTTCGTCTGGGCATTAAAAAAATCCGTCCAGTTTTTACTTACCCCAATACTACGCGCCTCTGTGCTTCCGCCCAGTCCATCCGTACTCCAGCCTCCGCCCCAGACATAGATTGCCTTTCCGATCGGTTGTATGGCTGACTGCAGATATTTCTTTATCGTCGAAACGTTCCTGGTCGGTTCCTTTTTCGTTCTGAGCTGAAGCCTCTTGCTGTATCCACTGTAACAGGTTTTTCCACTGATCCTTCGAAATGCCCTCACTTTAAAACGGTACAGCGTACCTGTGGGAAGACCCGTCATCATCAAATAGTTTGTTTTCGTAGATTTCACACGGATATACTGGCGTGCCACACTGCTGTACCGATAGACCACATACCCCTTTGCGTTTGGAACCTTTTTCCATTTTAAACAGATAAAATTCTTATCATAATCTGCCTGCAGGTTTACCGGTGTCTTTACCCGTTTTTTTCCTGCTGCAAATACGGTCTGCCCTGTACACAAGACCATAAGAAACAATAAAATCAAAAAAACGCTCTTCTTTGCCACCTTTTTCTTCATCTGAAAAATCCTCCGTTTTCGTTTCTGTCCCTCCCATGACCGACAACAAGGCCGCACAGTGCATATGAACAGTTACCACATTTTCATCATTGTAACATTCACCTCAGAATTTGTCGAGAAAAACTCCCTGAGATTTTCATCTCTCAGGGAGCTGGATCTTACTATTCACTTATTACTCCTTATCCTTTTGTCGTACTTCCCAGACCACCGTTCCGTACTTCTGACACATCATCATCCACGGTGATTCCATACTCTACAAAAATCCCCTGCATAAAGCCTGTGCCTCCTTCCACACAGAGAATTTTATTCTCATTCGTATCATTGGTAAGCTTTGCAAAAATATGTCCTTCGTTATCTGAATAAAAATAATCGCTGTCAATAATCCCCACAGTGTTATTGAGCTGAAGGCGAAACTTAAATCCCAGACCGCTTCTGGGATAACATTTCAGCACCCATCCTTCTTCCATTTCCACACGGATACCTGTCGGAATCTTGATCGTCTCTCCCGGCATCAGCGAAAAACTGACCGGAGCAAAGAAATCATAGCCCGCTGAGCCTGCTGTCGCACGCCTGGGGAGATGGATTCCTTCATAGATCTTTTTCATTTCCGCTTCCGTACTGTCCGGAAATTCTCCGCGCCACCCCTCACAAAACTGTCCGAAGCTTACCTTGTGAAACTTTGCAATTCTCTTCATTCTTTCCTCCTAGTCACAATAAAGTACAACCTTTCCACTTTCAAGAGACTTCTGTACATCAATCACCCTCTGATTGGAACTGCCTCTCCATTTAAGCTGTGTATCCCTCTTATCCCGCTCATATTCACCGTCTACCATAACATCCAGATATTTCACCAGTTCGTGTCTTTTCTCGCTCTCCCAGGTTCCTCCTGTATAGAGCCATATCGTCTTCTTCGGAAATCTGCTCCGCACTTCTTTGACCAGCTCCGAAACATCCATTCGGTTGCCATAGTACAACGGATCTCCGCCACTGAGCGTCAATCCCGAAATATAACTCTTCTCCAGTTCTGTAAAAATCTCGTTCTTTGCCTCCTGACCAAATGGTAATCCGCCGTTAGGATCCCAAGTGATTGGATTATGACAATCCCTGCAGCAGTGACTGCAGCCTGCTACCCAGAGCACAACACGAAGCCCATCCCCGTTCAGCATATCGTCCTTCGTAATATTATGATATCTCATCCGTGTCTGTCCTTTCCGTCTTCCCAATATTATGAGCCAAGGGACAAATGGACATAAAATACATGCTTGCATGTATTTTTATGTCTATGGGTCCCGCAAAACATGAGCAAGTAGCCATTTTTCGAAGAAAAATGAGCGGATTGCGAATGTTTACGTCGATTTTGAGAGTGCGAAGCACGAAAAAATCGACGTAAGGCTCATTTGTCGGGCAACTCATATTTTACTGTCTCTTTGTCAGCAGTTCATGTAACTGTCTTACTATATTTAGTGTCTTCTTCCGTAAGTGCCACACCATATGGTAGTGACGGTTTCTATCTTATCACTTTCTCATTCTTGCGTCAACTATAAAAATGACAAATTCGACATCTTCTAAATACGCGGTGTAAGTATTCAGAGTCCATTCGCAAAATCACCTCTGTGAGGATTTTCCTGTATAACAAAATTCAGCAGTTAAGAGCTGCCTGTTCTGACAGTCCTGACTGCTGTAGTATTGGTGATGCCAAAAGTGCAAAGCGCGGAAAAATTCGATCAATTCCCGCACTCGATACTGATCTCATTAAACAGATTCAGCACTTCATCCACTTTCAAAGCTTCTTTTTCTTTCCCCTTTTTATCCAGGATGATATTTCCCTGATGCATCATGATGATACGATTTCCGTATTCAAGAGCGTACCGCAGATTATGCGTCACCATAATGGAGGTCAGCTTCTTTTGCCTTACGATCTGATCCGTTAACTTCATATTGATTTCTGCTGTCTTTGGATCCAGGGCTGCGGTATGTTCATCCAGAATCAGGAATTCGATCGGTGTCATTGTTGACATCAGAAGTGCCATTGCCTGTCGCTGTCCTCCCGACAGGGAACCGACCTTCACATCCATCTTATCCTCCAGCCCCAGACTCAGCGGCCTGAGCATCTCACGATAAGCCTCTCTGCGTTTCCGGTTAACACAGCGTCCCAGATTATATGGCTTTCCTTTATTGTCTGCCAATGCCATATTTTCCATGATCGTCATGGAAGGACAGGTCCCGACTGCCGGATCCTGGAACACTCTCCCTATGCCGGACAGCCTTTTGTACTCACTTAGGTTTGTGATGTCCTTCTGATTCATCATGATCTGTCCGGAATCCACATCAATACTCCCGCAAATAATGTTCAGCATAGATGTCTTTCCGGAACCGTTGCTTCCAATCACGGAAACAAACTCACCATCCTCGACCTGAAAATTGAAGTCGTGAAACAGGCACATTTCATTGACCGTACCCGGATTATAATACTTATGGATATGTTTTAATTCAAGCATCGACCTTTACCTTCCTTTTCCGCTCCATTCCCAGAACCAGAATCACCAGGAACAGAACTGCCGTAATCATTTTGAGATCTGTTGATTCGAATCCCAGGCTGATGGCAAGCGCAACGCAGCCTTTGTACAGTACAGAACCAATAACAACACTTGATGTCACCCTCAGTACTGTCACTTTTTTGAAAAGGCTGGTTCCGATAATCACACTGGCCAGTCCGATCACGACTGTACCGGTTCCCATAGAAATGTCAAAATAACGCTGCTGCTGGGCAAAGATACAGCCGCTCAGCGTTACAAGTCCGTTGGCGATCGCCAGACCGACGATTTTTACCAGCCCCTTATCTACGCTCAGAGATGTGATGATTCTGTCATTATCCCCCACAGCACGCAGAAGCATCCCTGATTTCGTACTCAGATACCAGTCCAGAATATATTTGCTGACCATGGTAATGATAAAAATAATGATGATTGTTTTAAATGAGGAAAGTCCACCTCTGAAAACACCATTGACAAAATCATTTTCAAAAATCGTAACCTTATTGTAGATCGGAAGATTTGCTCTTCCGGCAATCCGCAGATTTACCGTATAAAGTGCTGTCATCATAATGATTCCTGACAGAAGATCACGTACTTTTAATTTCACATGGATCAGCCCTGTCAGCATACCTGTAAATGCTCCCAGCAGAAAGCTGACCGGTAATGTCAAAAGCGGGTTACAGCCATTGCTGATCATCACAGCTGTGACAGCAGCTCCCATAGGGAAACTGCCATCCACAGTCAGATCCGGAAAATCCAGTATTTTATATGTAATATAAACGCCCAGTGCCATTATGGCATAAATCATGCCCTGTTCCAGCACACTCTGCAATAAAACCATGACTTCCTCCGTTTATTCTGCTGCAATTTCATCGAAGATTTCTTCTGCCCCTGAAAGGAAATCCTGATCCAACGCAAAGTTCAGTTTGTCTGCCACTGCTGTATTTACATAGAGATTTGCTCCCTGACATGTCTCATATGCAAGATCAGATGCTGCTGCCTCCCCTTTTAACACTTTCGCCGCCATTGCTCCAGTCTGTTTTCCCAGCGCTACATAGTCAATCCCCATAGAAGCCAGACATCCGCTTTTTACCTGCTCTATCTCGGAACCGAACACCGGGATTCCCTGATCATTTGCCGCTGCCAGAACAGTCTGAAGTGCAGATACGACGGTATTATCTGTCAGATTTGTAAGACAGTCTACCTTTGTCACCATATCCTTTGCTGCCATTTCCACGTCTGCAATCGTATTGATTCCCGTCTCAACGATTTCAAATCCCATGTCACCTGCCAGCTCTTTGTAGGTGGCAATCGTACTGATCGAATTTGCCTCACTTGTCGTATACAAAATACCGATCTTCTTTGCATCCGGCATCATCGTCCGGATCATTTCCAGCTGTTCCTTTACCGGAAGAGAATCTGAAGTACCTGTAATATTCCCAACACTTGTACCGTCATCACTTGCCAGTCCTGCTCCGACCGGATCAGAAACTGCTGTATAGATGACCGGAATCTCCGTATCCATGCAGCTATTATATGCACTCATAGCGCTTGGTGTGGCGATGGCACACACCAGATCCACCTTTTTCGAGACAAAGCTGTCTGCAATGGTTCCTGCCGTACCTGTATCTGCCTGTGCATTTTCGAATACGACCGTAAGATTCTCTCCTTCTTTTATACCTGCTTCTGCAAGACCATCCAGAAATCCCTCCCTGCAGTTATCCAGGGAACCGTGTTCCGCAAACTGCGAAATACCAATCGTATAGCCCTTTTCCGCCTCTGTGCCTGCTGTCTTGCTTCCACATCCCGTCATAAGCGATGCACCAAGCGCTGCTGTAAGAATCACTGTTAATACTTTTTTCTTCATTTTCATTTCCTCCTCTGATCATGTGATGGTGAGCAGCACATGGAAAAGCCGCCCCAAGCATCTGCTTGAGACGGCTATATATACAATATCCGCGGTACCACTCAAATTGACATTCTGTCCTCTCTGCATGTACTTTCATACACTCCTGATTGATAACGGGTTCGGTTCCCGACAACGCCTACTCTCTCTGATTTCGGGCTGCCCTCGAAAGTCCATTCAGCAAATCATTCCGTACTACCTCCCACCAACGGCAGCTCTCTGTGACTTCGTGATAAGCTTACTACTCTTTCTCAACGGTTTCATCTGTTGTTGTACAGTTTAGTACTTTTTATCCAAATTGTCAATACTTTATTTTACGCTTCCTAAATCCGAAGGCATCAAGAGGTCAAATGCTCTTAACCCCAACATTATTTTACATCTTTGATACTGAAGCTGATTCTTCCCATCTTATCTTTTCCAAGGCAGACTGCTTTCACTGTATCTCCCAGAGTCAGAACATCCTCTACATGATTGATTCTTTCCTTCGCGATCTTGGAAATATGAACCATTCCCTCTTTACCCGGAGCAAATTCAAGAAATGCACCAAATTCCTTGATACTGACTACCTTTCCAGTAAGAACCTGTCCCTTTTCAAAGTCCGTAGTGATGATACGGATCAGTTCTACTGCCTTATCCATGGCAGCCTGCTCCGTTCCACAGATGGAAACTGCGCCGTCATCTGTAATATCGATCTTCACGCCGGTCTGTTCAATGATCGCATTGATCGTCTTGCCTCTCTGTCCGACCACATCACCAATTTTCTGAGGATCGATCTGAATCTGAACAATCTTCGGTGCATAGGGACCAACCTCGGGTCTTGGCTCAGCGATCGCTGCCTCCATAACTCCGTGCAGGATAAAGGTCCTTGCCTCTTTCGTTCTGGCAATCGCTTCCTCAATGATTGCTCTGGTCAGGCCATGGATCTTGATATCCATCTGAATCGCTGTGATGCCATTGTCGGTACCTGCCACCTTAAAGTCCATATCTCCAAAGAAATCCTCCAGTCCCTGAATATCGGTAAGAACCAGATAATCATCATCTGTATCACCGGTCACCAGACCACAGGATATACCTGCTACCGGACGCCTGATCGGCACGCCTGCAGCCATCAGTGACATGGTAGATGCACAGATACTGGCCTGGGAGGTGGAACCGTTTGACTCAAAGGTCTCAGACACGGTACGGATCGCATACGGGAACTCCTCCTCGCTCGGAAGTACCGGAACAAGTGCCCTCTCAGCCAGCGCTCCATGTCCGATCTCGCGGCGCCCCGGTCCTCTCGAAGGCCTTGTCTCACCAACCGAATAGCTCGGGAAGTTATAATGATGCATATAACGTTTACTGGTCTCTGCCTCATCCAGGCCATCCAGTCTCTGAGCCTCGGAGAGAGGTGCCAGTGTCGTGATCGTACAGATCTGTGTCTGTCCACGTGTAAACATAGCGGAACCGTGTACCCTCGGGATCAGATCCACTTCTGCTGCCAGTGGACGGATCTGCGTGATCTCACGGCCGTCCGGACGTTTATGATCCTTTAATATCATCTTACGGACAGTCTTCTTCTGATACTGGTATACGGCTTCACCAAGGAAAGACAGCCACTCCTCATTGTCTGCAAATGCCTGCTCCAGCCTGTCTGTGATCGCACGGATATTCGCTTCTCTTGTCTGCTTGTCATCCGTGAATACCGCAACCTCCATCTCTTCCGGAGGAACAATTTCTCTGATCGCAGAAAACAGCTCCTCAGGTACGGCAAAGCTGGTATAGCTGTGCTTCTCTTTTCCGCATTCAGCCACAATCGTGTCTATGAACCGGATGATCTCCTGATTCACCTCATGGGCTGCAAAAATTGCGTCGATCATCTTTGCCTCCGGAACTTCATTTGCTCCGGCTTCGATCATAATGACCTTATCTCTGGTGGATGCAACCGTAAGCTGCAGGTCAGAAGCCTCTTTCTGTGCCGCCGTAGGGTTGAATACAAATGCTCCGTCTACCAGACCTACCTGTGTCGTTGCACAGGGACCATCAAACGGAATGTCCGAAATCGTAGCTGCAATGGCTGATCCCAGCATAGCTGTCAGCTCCGGGCTGCAATCCTGATCTACGGAAAGCACAAGATTCTCTAAAGTAACATCATTTCGATAATCCTTTGGAAACAGCGGGCGCATCGGACGGTCAATAACACGACAGGTCAGGATAGCATTTTCAGATGCCTTTCCCTCCCGTTTGTTGAATCCGCCCGGAATCTTTCCGACTGAATACAATCTTTCATTATATTCTACGCTTAAAGGAAAGAAATCAATTCCCTCTCTCGGCTTCTCGGAAGCTGTTGCTGTTGCCAGTACTGTAGTATCTCCATAGTGCATAAGTACTGCACCGTTTGCCTGTTTTGCCACTCTGTCTACATCAACCGTCAGAGTTCTTCCGGCAAGTTCCATTGAAAAACTTTTATACATGGTATTCTCCTTTTTCTGTGACTGTCTGCATCGTGATCCGAAACAACTGAAAAACAGACATCCGCGGATATCTGCTTTTCAGTGGTCCCGGCCTACCTTCGCAGACAATGATCAATCGTTACATTTGTACGTTAAAAACGGGACGGAATCTCTCCCGCCCCCTTTGAAACAAATTATTTTCTGATTCCTAACTTGGCAATTAAAGCACGGTATCCTTCCAGATCGGTTTTCTTTAAATATGCCAGAAGACCACGTCTCTGACCTACCATTTTCAGAAGACCTCTTCTTGAATGATGATCCTTCTGATGAACCTTTAAATGCTCTGTGAGCTCCTGGATCCTTGCTGTCAGAATAGCGATCTGAACCTCCGGTGAACCTGTATCACCCGGTGTCCTTCCATACTCTTGAATAATTGCTGTTTTCTTTTCCTTTGAAATCATATCATTCCTCCTGAATTATCAACCGCCTGATATTAAGAACCGGTCGGAGTTTCCAAAGCTCTGAATATCGGCTAAATTTAACACTCATCCAGTCTACCACAGGAAGTTATTGGAGTCAACTACTTTTTTCCGCGCTCCCAAAATCCGAAAACATTCGAATTTCGCTCATTTTTCTTCGAAAAATTGCTACTTGCTCATGTTTTGCGAGACTCATAGATATAAAATACATGCAAGCATGTTTATGTCCCTTGGCTCATCACAATATACGCATGGCTGCCATCAGAAACAGTGCTCCCCCCGCCAGACAGACACACATACCACCATAGTACAATGCAAGAGACAGATAGTTCATCTGCGTCTTTCTGTGAATCATAAAGCTCCCTGGATTCTCTGTATCATACTGGATCTCGATTCTCTCATTCATGACAAACGGACAGGGATTCCCGCCCTTTTCATAGCGCTTCTTATATAATCTGCCGTCTGCATAGTATGCAAAAACAGCATAAAAATAGTCATGGATTCCCTTTGCCTGTCCTTTTCGATCCGGCTCATCTGCCACGATCTCAACTACGGTTGCAACAGCTCTTCCTTTATATTTCTGCTGCTTCTGCGCATAGGAACGGCTCATGGCAGATGCCGCTACCGCTATTCCTCCTCCGATCATTAACACAAAGCTCAGTGTCCAAACAAAACTATTCACCAAAATACTCCTTCCCGGCAGAAATATCTTTCAGCTTCGCAGCTGTACACTCATCTTCCATCTCAGGACGCAAAAACTTCAGAAACTGTACCTCGATCGTTTCCCCGAATAAATCCCGGTCAAAATCAATAAGAAAGGTCTCAATCCCGCGGAAGTGTTTTCCTTCTTCCACATTTCCGCCAATATAGGTAATTCCCGGAATATACTGCTCACCGATTCTGGTCTGTGTAACATAAACCCCATCCGGAGGCAGCAGCTTCCTGGTAGAGGTAATCAGATTTACCGCCTGTATTCCATGGATACGATCCCCTCTTCTGCCATGAAGAACCTCGCCCGAAACAAAAAAAGGATACCCCAAAAGATCATTCACTGTTTCTACGTGCCCGTCTGCCAGCTCCTCCCTGACATAAGTACTGCTGATATCGCGGCCGTGGTACTGCTCTTTTTTGACTACTTCCACATAGAAATCATATTTTCTCTGAAGCCCTCGCAACAGCTTATAATCTCCTCTGCGCTGGTATCCAAACCTGAAATCCGTACCCACGATCAGATGCTTTGCATGAAGTCTGCGAACCAGAATTTCCTCAACGAATGTCTCCGGTTCCATCTGACTGATTTCCTGCACCAGCGGACAATCGATCAGATATTGAACTCCCAGCCTTTCTGCCATTTCTTTCCGCTCTGCATCCGTCAGAATCTGTCTTTTCTCCATACGGTTCAGAGTGAAAACCACACTTTTGCAATCCCTGTTCTCAAGCTTTCGTATTCTCCCGATCAGCTTCTGATGTCCCCGATGCAGTCCGTCGAATTTTCCCATCGTAACTGCTGTATCATTCTCCACATAAAAGCCCCCCGGTCCCTGCATATACTCCATAACTTCCTCCCGTACGTCAGTTCTGTTCGAAAAACATCTTGATCGGCTTAAACCGGTTTTCTTTTTTCAGATATTCATAAAGTGCATAGAAATTGTGATCCATATCATACACACGCACAGGACCATCCTGCCCTGGCAGGCTGCCCTTCTGTATCTGTCTGGTGTAAAATGGATTTCCATTTTCAAGCATTTTCTGAAATTCTCTCTTAATCACAATCTCCGGATACATAGAGAACATACTGTCGATCGCCCACACATGCTCGGAAAGCTGTCCAAGATCCTGCAAAATCTCAATTTCATCCAGTTTCAGACTGTCTTCTATGAAAAAAGGTCCTACCTGTGTACGCAAAAGCTGCTCCATGCAGCCTCCGCAGCCCAGTTTCTCTCCGATATCATGACAGAGTGTCCGTATATAAGTTCCTTTCGAGCATTCCACTGTCATAGAAACTCTGGGAAGTACAATTTCATGGATCCTGATTCCATGAATATGGACTTTTCTTGCTCTGCGCTCCACTGTCTTGCCTTCCCTCGCCAGTTCGTAAAGCTTCTTACCATTCACCTTCAGAGCAGAATACATTGGCGGTATCTGATCATATTCTCCTTTAAAAGACTGAATTGCCTCATAGATCTCTTTGATTGAGGATGTCACATCCTCAGTCTTTATGACTCTACCGGACACGTCCTGTGTGTCCGTCGTCTGTCCGAGAAGCAGAATAGCCTGATACACTTTATCCTTGTCTGCCAGCAGATCACACACTTTGGTTGCCTTTCCAAGACACACCGGCAATACTCCTTCCGCATCCGGATCGAGCGTTCCCGTATGCCCTATTTTTTTCTGTCCAAGAATTCTTCTCAATCTCGCAACCACATCATGAGATGTATATCCTTTTTCTTTGTATACATTAATAATTCCGTGAATCACTGTTGTTCCTTCTCTCCTGTCAGCTGCTGTTCAATATGCAGCGTCAGATTATTGATCACATCATGCAGAGTTCCCTGCATGGTACATCCTGCCGCACGCTTATGTCCTCCGCCTCCGAAATAAGATGCCACGGTACATACATCCACATTTCCATTTGACCGCATACTTGCCCTGTATTCCTGATTACCGGATTCATAAAGAAAAATAGCGGCTTCCACTCCCTTCGTATTGCGCAGCTGGCTGACAATTCCCTCCAGATCTTCCGAAGTCACCTGATAGAATTCCATCTCCTTCTTTCGGACAGCGCTGAAAATGCATTTTCCGTCCAGTACCAGAATGCTTTCTAACAGGGCCCGTCCGAGGATCTGATTCTGTACATAGCTCTTCTGAAAAAATGTTTTTTCCACAATTCCCGAAAAATCAATCCCTTTTTCCATGAGATTTCCGGCAATCCGCATCGTCTCCGGAGATGTGCAGGAATACTGAAAGACTCCTGTATCGTGGGCGATCCCCATATACAGTGCTTCCGCCATCTCTTTCGTGATCCTGTCCGGATCCAGAAGTCTGCAGATCAGTTCCGAGGTTGAACTGGCTTCCGGCACAATATAGTTTTCATCTGCATAACCTGTATTACTGATATGATGGTCGATACACAGACTCCGCCCGGCAGTCCTTAAGTATTTTACTGCTTCGCCCAGACGTCCTTCGTCTCCGGCATCGAGGCAGATCACCAGATCATACACCTTATCCTCACCACAGGAATTCTTAATCTGATCTGTGCCCCTGAGGAATGAAAATCTCTGCGGTGTCTCTTCAAGATAAACATCTGCCATCTCTACCTGTGGAAAATACTCTTTTATGTAGAGATACAGCCCCACACAGGATCCGACACAGTCACCGTCAGGCCGGACGTGCCCGATGATGGCTGTGCTTTTTATGTTTTTTAACTCTTCTGCTAAATCAATCATTTTCATCATTCCTATTTTTATGATCCCTATAACTCACAGAAAATACCTGTTGTTTCGTCGAAAATACTTTTTCCGGCGAAACAGAAAGCTATTTTCCGGTTACCTCATCAATTAATTTTGACATATTTACACCATATTCAATGGACTGATCCAGCACGAAACGGATTTCCGGCGTATTGCGCAGATTGACCGACCGTGCCAGTTCCCTGCGGATATATCCCACCGCGCTTTTTAATCCTGCCAGCGTATCCTTCTGCGCTTCCTCATCTCCAAGCACACTGATATACGCCTTACAGGTCTTCAAATCCGGTGCCACCTCCACAGCAACCACACTGGTCATGGGATGAATACGCGGATCCTTGATCTCCCGGCTGATGATGCGGCTCAGCTCACGCTGAACTTCACCGTTGATGCGGGTATTCTTTATACTGTTTTTCCTCATCTACAGAACCTGCCTTCTATCTGGGAACCTCAACCATGGTGTATGCCTCCACCTGATCGAATTCCTGTAAATCATTAAATTTCTCAAATACGAGACCACACTCGTAGCCTGCCTTTACTTCCTTCACATCATCTTTAAACCGCTTCAGGGATGCAAGGCTGCCTTCATAGATCTGCTTGCCTTCTCTTGAAATGCGTACAGAGCATCCTCTCTGGAATACACCATCCAGTATATAAGAACCTGCAATGGTTCCCACACCGGAGGCTTTAAAGGTCTGGCGCACTTCTGCGTGGCCGATGATCTTCTCTTCAAAGATCGGATCCAGCATTCCCTTCATCGCACGCTCTACATCCGCGATCGCATCATAGATCACACGATACAGACGTACGTCTACGCCTTCGCGTTCTGCAGTAGCCTTTGCAGTCACATCCGGACGTACATTGAAACCGATAATGATCGCATTGGATGCACTGGCCAGACTGACATCAGATTCATTAATAGCACCTACGCCGCCATGGATGATCTTTACAACAACTTCTTCATTTGACAGCTTCAGAAGACTCTGTTTTACTGCTTCAACGGATCCCTGTACATCTGCTTTCACGATAAGATCAAGCTCTTTTAAATTTCCTTCTTTAATCTGATCGAAAATATCATTTAAAGACAGGGACTTGGACTTTGTCTCCTCCAGAAGCTTTTCTCTGCTCTGGCTGATAAATGTTTCCGCGAAGCTTCTCGCTTCTTTCTCATTTGCAGTCGCAACAAAGATCTCACCGGCATTCGGCACATCGGAAAGTCCGAGAATCTCCACCGGTGTGGACGGTCCTGCCTCTTTGACACGTCTTCCCTTATCGTCCATCATCGCACGAACCTTTCCATAGCAGGAACCTGCTGCCACAGGATCACCGACACGCAGGGTGCCTTTCTGTACCAGTACAGTTGCCACGGGGCCTTTTCCTTTGTCCAGTTCTGCCTCAATAACAAGTCCTCTTGCCGCTCTGTCCGGATTTGCTTTCAGCTCACTCATTTCTGCTGTCAGAAGAATCATCTCCAGAAGGTTATCGATTCCCTCCTGTGTATGTGCGGACACAGGTACAAAAACCGTGCTTCCGCCCCAGTCCTCCGGAACAAGCTCATACTCGGCAAGCTCCTGTTTCACTCTCTCAATATTGGCACTCGGCTTATCGATCTTATTGATCGCTACGATGATTTCCGTTCCTGCAGCCTTTGCATGGTTGATCGCCTCTACTGTCTGCGGCATGACTCCATCATCTGCAGCAACGACAAGAATCGCAATATCTGTCGCATTTGCGCCACGCATACGCATAGCAGTAAAGGCCTCGTGTCCCGGTGTATCCAGAAACGTAATGCGCTGCCCGTCAACGCTGACCACATAAGCACCGATATGCTGCGTGATTCCACCTGCCTCTTTGGCAATCACATGTGTGTTCCGGATGGCATCCAGAAGTGAAGTCTTTCCGTGGTCTACATGCCCCATAACACATACGACAGGAGGTCTTGGAATCATTTTGGATTCATCCTCTTCGCTCTCCTTCAGGAGTTCTTCAATGACATCCACCTTTTCTTCCTGCTCTGCGATGCAGTTGTACTCCAGAGCAATCTCCTCTGCCTTGTCGTAATCAATTTCATGGTTTACAGTCACCATGACACCTTCCAGGAACAGCTTCTTGATGATCGTGGATGCCGGAATCTTCATTTTTTCCGCCAGCTCTCCGATTGTCATTCTCTCAGGAAGAGTGATCGTCCTGATCTCATCTGCTTTTTTCTCCTGTGGTGCCGGCTTTACCGGAGGCTTAACATTATTCTTTCCGTTCCGGCTATTATTATTCCTCTGGTTCGGCCGGTTGCCACCCTGATTCGGACGGCCGCCATTTTTCTCAAAACGCTCAAATTTATCTACCCGCTCCTGCTTCACCTTATCAGTTCTCGTCCTTGACTCTTTTGTCAGCGGCTTCAGCTCGATCGGTGCCTGCGGGATTGCCTGAGAACGGCTTCCCTGTGAACGGTTTCCTCCCTGGGAGCGATTGCCCTGATAGCCGCCCTGTGAGCGGTCGCCCTGTGGGCGGTTTCCTCCCTGAGAGCGATTGCCCTGATAGCCTCCCTGGGAACGGTCTCCCTGCGGACGGTTTACTCCCTGGGAACGGTCTCCCTGCGGACGGTTTCCTCCCTGAGAGCGGTTCCCCTGATAGCCGCCCTGTGAACGGTCTCCCTGTGGGCGGTTTCCTCCCTGGGAACGATTTCCCTGATAGCCTCCCTGGGAGCGGTCTCCCTGTGGCCGCTGGCCTCTTCCCTGCGTCTCGGTCTGAGGTTTTGCCTGGTTTCTTCCCTGCTGCTGTCTCGGTTGCTGGCCTCTTGCCTGCTGCTCCGGCTGTTGTCTGTTTCCCTGCTCATTTGTCACGCTGGCTGCCTGCACATCTTTTGTCTGCGGTTTTACTGCCTGCTGTGTTCTTGCAGGCTGTTCTCCCTGCGGACGCTGGCCTCTTCCCTGCGGACGTCCTGCATTTTTTTGTCCGGACCGGCCCATACCTGTTCTGCTGTTCTGCGGGTGAAATACCTGAGTAATATTTTTCTTTTTAGGCGCGGATGCGGGTGCATCTCCCTTATTCTCTGCCTTTGTAAACTCTTTTCTCACTAAATCGATCTGCTCGTTCTCTATCGAACTCATATGACTTTTTACCTCGATTCCCTTTTCCGCCAGGAAGCTGAGAATATCCTTATTCTGCTTTCCCAACTCCTTGGCTAATTCATGAACTCTGATTTTTGACATTCTGACTACCTCCGTTCTGTTCTGCATCCAGCTGTTTTTTCAGTGCATTTCCAAGTCCCTCATCCAAAACAGCCATCGATGCCCGAAATTCCTTTCCCATCGCATTTCCCAGTTCAACCTTCGTCCCGAAAAAATAAATCGGTACCTTGTAATACGTACACATATTGTGAAACTTCTTTTTTGTATTATCGGAGGCTTCCTCTGAAACGATAACAAGGCTTGCCTGACCGGACTTCACTGCTTTTTCTGTAGAAAATTCCCCGCTTACGGTTCTGCCTGCCTTTGTCGCCAGCCCGACCAGAGATAACACCTTATTCTGACTCAATGACATCAATCTCCTTTTTCAGGCTCTCATAAATCTCCTGCGGAATGTTCATTTTTAATGAACGCTCCAGAGCCCTGCTTTTTACTGCTTTTTCAAAGCACTCCTTTGAAAAACAAATGTATGCGCCTCTTCCGTTTTTCTTGCCTGTCGTATCCAGGACGATCTCATTTTCAGTGGTTTTTAGAATACGCATCATTTCTTTTTTTTGTTTCATTTCCTGACAACCGATACATTTGCGCATCGGAATCTTTCTTACCTGGCCCATACAGTCACACCTGCTGATCTTCGGCGGATGCTTCCTCCATTACCGGATATTCTTCCTCGTATTCATCTTCATATCCGTCCTCATAATCATCCTCCATATAATAATCATCAAAGTCTCCTGACTCTCTTGCCTGTGTCTCGCTCTTAATGTCGATCTTAAACCCTGTCAGTCTTGCTGCCAGCCTTGCATTCTGTCCTTCTTTTCCGATCGCGAGAGAAAGCTGATAATCCGGAACAACGACCTTCGCTGTCTTCTCATCATCATCTGCAATCACAGAGATCACCTTTGCAGGGCTCAATGCATTTTCGATCAGAATTGCGGAATTCTCACTCCAGTTAATGATGTCGATCTTCTCACCGCGAAGCTCTTCTACAATCGTATTAACTCTGGCACCGTTCATTCCGACACAGGCTCCTACCGGGTCAACATCCGGGTTGTTTGACCATACAGCGATCTTCGTTCTGCTTCCCGCTTCACGTGCAATACACTTAATCTCCACGGTTCCATCCTTCACCTCGGTAACCTCAGATTCAAAGAGACGCTTCACCAGCTCCGGATGAGTCCTCGATACCAGGATCTTCGGGCCCTTTGATGTATCCTTTACTTCTACAACATACACCTTGATTCGCTCTGTCGGCCGGAACACTTCACCCTTTACCATCTCATTTTCATTTAATATGGCATCGACTTTTCCTAAATTAATACTTACATTTTTCCCGATATATCTCTGAACAATACCGGTAACGACATCTTTTTCCTTGCTGTAATACTGATTATAGAGAACCTTTCTCTCTTCCTCACGGATCTTCTGGAGAATCACATTCTTGGCATTCTGGGTAGCGATACGTCCGAATTCCCTGGATTTGATCTCAACATTTACGATATCGCCAAGATCATATTTGGAATCGATCAGCTTCGCATTTGCCAGACTGATCTCCATGACTTCATCCTCTACCTTCTCTACAACGGTTTTCTCCGCATGCACACTGAATTCACAGGTTTCCGGGTCAATAAACACCTTTACGTTGTCCGCTTTTCCGAAGTGGTTCTTGCATGCCTGAATCAGAGACTGTTCGATGGCTTCCAGCATGATATCTTTACTGATATCCTTTTCCTTCTCCAGAATGTTTAATGCTTCCAACAACTCGTTATTCATGATTCAAATCTCCTCCTGTTCTATCTCTGTATTAAAAATCGAATGCCAGCCTTACCAGTGCCACATCTGCTCTGTCAAAAACCAGCGTTTCTTCATTTTCCAGCTCCAGGGTGATGCTCTCCTTATCATAGGCACTGAGAATACCTGTAAATTCCTTCTGGCGGTTGACTGCACGGTACGTACGCAGCTCCACTTCCTGTCCGATACTTCTGGCAAAATCCTTTTCTTTCTTCAGCGGTCTGCCAAGTCCCGGTGAACTGACCTCCAGGATATAGGACTCTTCAATAAAATCCTCCTCATCCAGCTGATCGCTGAGTGCCCGGCTGATTACTTCACAGTCATCTACAGCGATTCCTCCCGGCTTGTCAATGTAAGCCCTGAGATACCAGTTTCCACCTTCTTTTACGTACTCCACATCCACCAGTTCGAAGCCATGTGCCTCCATAAGCGGTATTAGAAGTGCTTCTGTTTTCTGCTCATAAGTCTCTCTCTTTGACATTCCTATCACCCTCTCTCTGATCGATGCAGTGACCGTTTATCCTCTGTCACTGCCCGGTTCCTGTCCGCTCTGGACCGGAAACCTGCTTTTCTACAAAAATATGAGTGGACTTGCGTCCACTCATACTCTAGTAACATATAATCATCGTATCAACTATATCACTTTCTTCTATATAATGCAAGAACTTTTTTGTTAACTGCTCAGAGTAGATTTATAGTTACTATTCACACGTCAGCCATTTCGAGGTGTTTTCTGTGAGTGTAGCGTAGCGAAAGTCACAGAAAACCCGAGAGTAGCAGCGCGATATGATGCAGAATGCATCATATCTGTGCATCGCGAAGCGTGTTACTGGTCACGGAGTGAACAGTAACGAGGTGTGCAGCGGTTCAGGCCCTGGAGAACAGAGTATATTGAATGAAGGAGGATGTGTATGTTATCCTGTACAGAACAGAAAGTATTGGAGGAAATCTACAGGGGCAGCAGAACAGCACTGCTGGATATTCACAGCATGATCGGAAAGGTATATGATGAGGAGCTGGCTTATGATCTGAACAGACAGGCAGCCAGGTATTCCAGACTGGGGGAGAAGGCGGCGGACAGCCTTCTTGCTGAAGGAGTCATCGTGCAGCCTGTCGGTATACTGGACCGGGCGAAGCGGTGGGCGGCCATTCAGGCAGAAACGGCACTGAATGTAAGCACGGAACATGTGGCACAGATGATAAAGAAAGAGGAGATCAGGCGTCTGGAAAGTATAGAGGATATTCTGAGCAGAAACAGAGTGACAGGCAGCGTATCCTGTGAACTGGCAGAAGAATTCATGGCATTTGAGCGCGAAAACATCAATATTCTCGGATCCTATCATATATAAATCACGCACTGGATTGTAGTTATTAATGCAGAAAAGCCGGGCATACAGATGAACAAGGGTAAAGAGGTGACGAATTTTTATCATATCCGGTCAAAAACAGGCTGAGATGTTTGTTGATGCGATTGAAGCATCTGCCAAAGACCGTCCTGTCCGTGTTCCAGTATCCGCAAGGGAAATAACAGAAGAAGTGGAATTGATCGAATTTATGGAAAAACGGGAGCTTGTACAGCTCTTAAGATTGCTTTAATAAAGAATAAAATACTGACTATAGAGCTGTATGGAAAAGAAAATGTTTATCCATACAGCTCTTTTTGTTAAAACGGAGTGAAAAGCAACCGGCAAAAAACACTCGAAAGAACTGCTGCGTAATATGCTTGTATAATCGGAAAAAAATGTGTATACTATGAGCTATGCAAACCAAACTTATGCAAACCAACCTATGCAAACCAAACCGGATCAGGAAGTCCGGGGTTGTAAAATGTGGAGATAAGAAATGGCAAAGAACAGGATGCAGCAGGAATTTGATAAAAGAGATCAGCGTCTGGAAGTGCGGCTGAATAAATACCTGAGTGAAGCGGGAGTCTGTTCCAGAAGAGAGGCAGACCGTCTGATCGAGGCGGGGCGTGTGCAGGTAAACGGGCAGACGGCATCCATGGGCTGTAAGATCCGTCCGAAGGATAAGATCCTGGTGGACGGGCGTCCCTGCTCCCGCGAGGAGGAGATGATCCTGCTGGCAGTGAACAAGCCGGTAGGCGTGGTATGTACGACAGATAAGCGCTGGGGCGACCGGACGGTGGAGGAGATGCTGGATTATCCCAGAAGAGTATTTTCTATCGGGCGTCTGGATAAGGACTCCGAAGGGCTGCTCCTGATGACAAATAACGGTGATATACTGAATAAAATCATGCGTGCGGGAAACTATCATGAAAAAGAGTATCTGGTGAAGGTAGACAAACCTGTGACGCAGGAATTTGTACAGAAGATGGCGGCAGGGGGGATACCTGTACTGGATCAGAAGACACGCCCATGCCGGGTGGAAAAAACAGGAAAATATACCTTCCGTATCATACTGACACAGGGGCTGAACCGCCAGATCCGGCGAATGTGTGAATACTGCGGTTGCAGTGTAGTGAGTCTGAAGCGGGTACGGATCATGAATATTTTCCTGGGAAACCTGAGACCGGGAGCATGCCGGAAGCTGACTGACGGGGAGATTGAGGAATTATACGATATGTTGAAGGATTCCAAAAGCTCCCCGGCGGGACACCCGCGCAGCAGCCGCTGAGAGAACTTTACGGAGTGCATACAGAAGAACCAGAGTGAGTCAGTCTTGTATGAACTGTGTAAAGATTTGAGGACTGAGCATGCGAAAACTCCCCGGTTAGATACTCTCGCATCAGTCACAGGGCGTGCTGAACCGAGGGAAGGAGACAGTCCATGTGGAGGAGAATATGAAAAGTGAAACAAAGATAAAACCCGAAACAAACCAAAAACCCGAAATAAACCATAGCACCGAAACAACCCCGGAATCTGACACAAAGCTGAAAAGAATAAAAGAACTGACAGAGATATTGACGAAAGCGGGAAGGGCTTACTATCAAGAGAACCGGGAGATCATGAGCAACTATGAATATGATCAGCTGTATGATGAACTGGCCGCCCTGGAAAAGGAGACAGGGATCGTTCTGGCGGGAAGCCCGACGGTGTCGGTGGGCTATGAATCCGTGGATGAACTGCCAAAGGAGAAGCACGAGCGTCCAATGCTGTCTCTCGACAAGACAAAGGATGTAGGTGTGCTGCAGGCGTTCGTGGGAGACCGGAAAGTACTGATGTCCTGGAAGCTGGACGGTCTGACCGTGGTGCTGACCTACCGGGACGGAGCACTGGTAAAGGCAGTCACCAGAGGAAACGGAGAGGTCGGGGAAGTGATCACAAACAATGCCCGCGTATTTGACAATCTTCCTCTCACGATTCCCTACACAGGCGAGCTGATCCTGAGAGGAGAGGCCGTGATCTCCTATCACGATTTCATGAAGATCAATGAAGAAATCGACGATGTAGATGCAAAATACAAAAATCCGAGAAACCTGTGCAGCGGCTCGGTCCGCCAGCTCAATAATGAGATCACAGCGAAACGACATGTGCAGTTTTTTGCATTTTCGCTGGTAAGAGCAGAGGATGTAGACTTCGCAAACTCCAGAGCGCAGCAGTTTGCGTGGCTGGAAAGGCAGGGCTTTCAGGTCGTAGAGCATAAAATGGTAACGGCCGCAGAGGTTCCTGAGACGGTAGAGTGGTTCGCCCAGAGGATCGGAGAATACGATATCCCGTCGGACGGTCTGGTGGTGGTCTATGACGACATTGCCTATGGACAGTCTCTGGGAAATACAGCAAAGTTCCCGAGAGATTCCTTCGCATTCAAATGGAAGGACGAGATCAGGAATACTCACCTGCTGGAAATCGAGTGGAGTCCGTCCAGGACGGGGCTGATCAATCCGGTGGCGATCTTCGAGCCGGTAGAGCTGGAAGGGACCACGGTCAGCCGTGCCAGCGTCCATAATCTCAGCATCCTGAAGGCTTTAAAGCTTGGCATCGGAGATGAGATCCAGGTATATAAGGCAAACATGATCATTCCCCAGATTGCGGAAAACCTGACAAGAAGCGGAACGGTCGAGATCCCGGCAGCCTGTCCGGTGTGCGGCGGCACTACGAGGATCCGCAAAATGAATGACGCGGAGACGCTCTGCTGTACCAATGAGGAGTGCCAGGCAAAGAAGATCAAATCCTTCACGCTTCTGGTCAGCCGGAATGCACTGAATATCGACGGGCTGTCGGAGGCGACACTGGAAAAATTCATTGCCAGAGGCTTCATCCGGGAATTTGCGGATATCTTCGAGCTGGACAGATACCGGGAGGAAATCGTGGCGATGGAGGGCTTTGGTGAAAAATCCTACGAAAACCTGGCAGCCGGTATCCGATCGGCACGAAAAACGACACAGCCAAGGCTGCTGTACGGACTCGGAATCCCGAATGTCGGTGTGGCAAATGCAAAAATGCTCTGCAAAGCCTTCGACTACGATCTGGAAAGGATGCGCAGCGCAGATGCAGAGACACTCGCTGCGATCGACGGAATCGGACCTGTCATCGGAAAAGCCATCGCAGATTACTTTGCATCAGAAAAGAAATCTGCCATGCTCGACCGGCTGCTTGGCGAGCTGGAGATCGAAATCCCGCAGACGGATGCATCTGCACAGATCTTTGCAGGTGTAAACTTCGTAATCACAGGAAGCGTACATCACTATGCCAACAGAAACGAGCTGAAGGCACTGATCGAGGAGAAGGGCGGAAAGGTAACAGGCTCTGTCACCTCGAAGACGAACTACCTGATCAATAATGATACGGCATCCACATCATCGAAAAACAAGAAAGCAAAAGAGCTGGGGATACCGATTATTTCAGAAGAAGATTTTATAGAAATGCTGGGGTAAGACATGCTGGAAGAGAAAAAAGAAATCATAAAGGAAACAAAAGACACCATCCGAAAAAAGATTGATGAAAGCCAGACGATCGAAAAGGGCAGAAAGGGAATCTTCGGTGTGATCTTCGGCAGGACGGCCGTGATCATCCTCCTCCTTCTGCTCCAGGTGCTGATGCTGTTTATCGCCTACCGGTACCTGCAGGAAAAAGGAGTGATCCTGAACTTCGTCATGAAGGCACTGGCTGTCGTTCTGGTCGTACATATCATAAATAAACGGGAAAATCCGGCATTTATGATCTCATGGATCATCCTGATCCTGGGATGGCCCGTGTTCGGCTCGCTGCTCTATCTGTTCGTAGAGATGCAGCCGGTACCAAAAGCCATCAATAAGAAGATCCAGAAAATGCACATCGAGACTATGTGCTACTGGACACAGGAGAAGGAAGTAAAACAGAAGCTCGCAGAAGAGAGCACGGAGATGCCCCATCTGTCCGAATACGTATATCGGTGCGGAGGATTCCCGACCTATCAGAATACCTCGGTAAAATACTTTTCCTGCGGTATGGAGAAATTTGAAGAGCTGGTGGTTCAGCTGGAAAAGGCGGAACACTTCATTTTCATGGAATACTTCATCGTGGCAAAAGGCTACATGTGGGACACCATCCTGGAGATCCTCAGACGAAAAGCGGAAGAAGGCGTGGAAGTGCGCTTCCTCTATGACGGAACCTGCAGTTTCACCCTGCTCCCCTACCATTATCCCAGGACGCTCGAGGAAATGGGAATCCAGTGCCATATGTTTGCACCGGTGGTTCCGGCGCTTTCCACCTACCAGAACAACAGAGACCACAGGAAAATCGTGGTGATCGACGGAAAGGTGGCATTTACCGGAGGCATCAACCTGGCAGACGAATACATCGGAAAAAAAGAGCGGTTCGGTGTCTGGAAGGACACGGCGATCATGCTCAAAGGAGATGCGGTCCGCAGCTTTACACTGATGTTTCTCGAAATGTGGAATATAGAGAGAAAAGAGAAACCGGAGGATTTCGACCGGTATCTGAATGTGGAGCAGGAAAAGGTTCCGCAGCCCGGGGACGGATTTGTCATGCCATACGGAGACAGTCCGCTGGACAATGAGCCTGTGGGCGAACATGTCTATATGGATATCCTGTATACGGCGAAGAATTATGTGCATATCATGACCCCGTATCTGATCCTGGATCATGATATGATCACGGCACTCACCTACGCGGCAAAGCGAGGAGTGGAAGTCATCATCATCATGCCTCATATACCGGACAAGATGTATGCCTTCCTGCTGGCAAAGACCTACTACAATGAGCTGATGGATGCAGGCGTGCAGATCTACGAATTCACACCGGGCTTTGTTCATGCGAAAGTATTCACCTCCGATGACAGAAAAGCGGTCGTGGGAACCATCAACATGGACTTCCGCAGCCTCTATCTGCATTTCGAATGCGCCGCATACCTGTACCGCAACGCAGAGATCCCGCGCATCGAGCAGGACTTCCAGGACACCCTGAAGCAGTGCCAGCGGATGAACCAGAGCGACTTCGGGAAACTCCCCCTCCCCAGCCGCATCGCCGCCAAACTCCTCCGCCTCGTAGCACCTTTAATGTGACTCACCAGTTCAGCCATGCAGCAAAAGGAAAAAACAGACCGTGCAGATTTCCCATAGAAAGCAAAATATATAGTATAGAAAGGAAGAATAAAATATGCCAATTAAAGTCCAGGCAGAGCTGCCAGCAAAGGAAATACTCGAAAGAGAGAACATCTTCGTCATGGATGAGAACCGGGCGATCCATCAGGATATCCGCCCCATCCAGATTCTGATCCTGAACCTGATGCCACTGAAGGAGGAGACAGAGCTGCAGCTTCTGCGCTCCCTGTCCAACACGCCGCTTCAGGTGGATGTGACCTTCATGATGATGAGCAGTCACGAATCAAAAAACACCTCCACCAGCCATCTGAACAAATTCTATGTGGAGTTCGATCAGATCAGAAGGCGGAAATTCGATGGAATGATTATCACAGGAGCTCCGGTGGAACATATGGAATTTGAAGATGTGGACTACTGGGAGGAACTGGTGACGATTATGGACTGGAGTGAAAAACATGTCACTTCCACGATCTATCTCTGCTGGGCAGCCCAGGCAGGGCTTTACCATCACTACGGGTTGAAGAAGAAGCGGTTGCCGGAAAAATGCTTCGGACTCTTCTGGCATAGAGTGATGAACCGGAAGATTCCGCTGGTAAGGGGATTTGATGATATGTTTCTGGCGCCACATTCCAGACATACAGAGGTTCCTGTCGAGGACATCCGTGCCTGCGAGGAGATCACGATTCTGGCAGAATCAGAAGAAGCGGGCTTCTTTCTGGGCATGGCAAAGGAGGGACGTCAGATCTTTGTCATGGGTCATCCTGAGTACGACCGGGTGACACTGGACGGAGAGTACAAGCGCGACCTTGGAAAGGGACTGGACATCCAGATTCCGAAGAACTATTATCAGAACGATGACTGCACCGTGAAACCACTGTTGATGTGGAGAGCTCATGCGAACAACCTGTATACGAACTGGCTGAACTACTACGTATATCAGAGTACACCGTATGATCTGGACGGTACACCGTTCTAGTATAACCCACACCAAATAACCTTATGTTTCGCTGGTCTGCTTTCCCGATGTCACAGGTGTAAAATCCTCAGCGTAGCCCGCTACGCCTGCGTTTTTTGACCTGCACACTCGAAAAAGCATTCTGCGCGATTGGTCCAGTTATTTATCGGACGCTATACTAGTATACTGGTAGAGGAGTCAATCCTGAGAAAGTGGCTGCGGCTGGCTGCCAGTACAGAGTTTTTCATGCAGTTTCGGGAGAGAATGTGATAGAGCAGCATTAAGGGGTCATATGCAGAAGTGCATATGACCTTTATGACTCTGAACAGTTACCAATTTTCAGTATTTTCATAGGAAAAGAGCAGTGGAAAAAGCAAATTCCCAGTATTTCTATAGAAAAAGTGCAATGGAAAGTATCATGAAAAATGTTACAAAATTGTAGCGTACTATTACAATAAGCATTGTAAAAATGGATGAAATTGTATAAAAGATATGTGATACACGGGAAAATGTTGCGTTCGTGTTAAGATTCTGCTATAATACAGTAATATAAGAGATGTGCGTGGGAGGAGGGATAAATGCCCCCTTATTTTTATGCAGTGTGCATAAGATCCGGATGGCTTTAGAGTGTTCTGCCATCTGCACAAGAGAAGAGAATCTGGTTATTTGCGAACCGATGTACTGGCAGGATACACAGTATAAGAGCCGGAGATGGAGATGTTCGGAAGAGTGCAGACTGTACAGATGGGACTGGAGATCGTATCGAAGTCTGTGCAGCAGAGATAGTAGAATTACGATAAAACGTATGGTAAGCGATTGATACAGAGAGGATAATGCAAACTTTTGTTTGCACAGTGGAGGGAGAAGAACATATGAAGAAACATAATCGTATTCGTTGGCAGCTGGTTGTCTACGATATTATTATACTGATTGCAGCTGACCTGTTGTTCCTGGTTTTTTCCGGTAGTAAGCTCTCTGCTTCAGGTGTAGCAGTACATATTGCGATAGCGTTTCTCTGCATTTTTCTTTCAAGGCTTTTGGGAAATGTCTATGGGCAGATCTGGAGATATGGCGGGATTCAGTGTTACATCCGTCTGGTAGCAGCTGATGCTGCAGCTTTTCTTGCGATGCTCTTCCTGGAGCGTGTTCTGCCGATCGAGCATATTCTCTTTGCGAGGATTGCTGCGATTGCATCCATGAACCTGTTAGGTTCACTCACTATACGGATGCTCTATCGTTATGCATTCAAATGCGGCAATGATACGACAGTGTCCGGCAGACGTCTTCTCTTTATCCTGAAATTGTTTGCAGGTAGGAGGATTGTCGGAGAACGGACACTTGACGCCACCAAGATCAATATTGCGATCATTGGTGCCGGCCGTGTGGGTGTGAGTCTGGCGGAGGAACTTTTGAATAATGCAGCCTCAGCATATGCACCGTGTTGTTTTGTTGATGTGAGTAAAGAGAAAGCTGGAAGAGACATTCATGGGATACCTGTGCTGTTGGAGGATCAGACAATTCTTGAGAATCTGAAGCTGCTGGATATTCAGGAAGTGATATTTGCCATTCCGGGTCTTGACGATGGGAAGAAGAAAAGCCTGTATGATCAATATAAGAATGCCGGATATAAGATCAAAGTATACGACTATCCAACGATGCAGGCGGCCGGTGGAAAGCGGCATTTAAGAGAGTTTGATATTGAAGAACTGCTGTTTCGAAAGCCGATCAAGGTGAACGATGAACAAACCAGTGCTTACTATCGTGATAAAGTCATCCTGATCACAGGAGGAGGCGGTTCGATCGGCTCCGAGCTTTGCCGTCAGCTGGCGAAGATGAACCCGAAGCAGATCATCATACTGGATATTCATGAGAACGGGGCTTACGATGTTCAGCAGGAGCTGAAGATGGCATATGCCGGAAAGCTGGATGTGCAGATCGAGGTTATGTCCATTACCCATAAGAAGGCTCTGGAAAAGGTGTTCCGTACCTATCATCCGCAGATCGTAATCAACGCCGCAGCACACAAACACGTTCCACTGATGGAGCATAATTGTGTAGAAGCAGTTCAGAACAATGTGTTCGGCACAAAAAATGTGATCGATCTGTGTGAAGCGTATGGTGCAGAGCGTTTTATGATGGTGTCTACGGATAAGGCGGTCAATCCCACCAATGTCATGGGTGCAACGAAACGAATGTGTGAGTTGCTCGTTCAAAGTGCAA
Organism: uncultured Blautia sp.; assembly: GCA_900539525.1. GTDB lineage: Bacteria > Bacillota > Clostridia > Lachnospirales > Lachnospiraceae > Hominisplanchenecus_A. The sequence goes on along the minus strand of UQCM01000010.1, from coordinate 9,619 downwards.
GTACGCATGGCAGGGTAACGTATAGTGCGACCCGTTTTGGAAATGTGCTTGGGTCAGCGGGTTCTGTGATTCCACTATTTAAGAGACAGATCGCCAATGGCGGTCCGGTAACGGTTACGGATAAGCGTATCATCCGGTATTTCATGACGATTCCGGAAGCCAGTCAGCTGGTTCTGGCAAGTGGTGCAATGGCAGACAATGGAGAGCTTTTTGTGCTTGATATGGGTCAGCCGATACGGATCCTTGACCTGGCAGAGAATATGATCCGCCTGTCCGGGGTACAGGGTGTCGAGATCATAGAAACCGGCCTGCGGCCGGGAGAAAAACTCTATGAGGAGCTTCTTGTAAAGACAGAAGAACTGGATAAAACGGACAACAGCCTGATCTTTATCGAGCGGGATACTCCACTGAGTGAAGCAGAGATTGCAGAAAAAATGGATATCCTTAAGCGGGCATGCGAGACCGAGGATGATGATCTGGTGCGTGAGGCTTTAAGGACGGTGGTCCCGAACTTTAAAACGCCGGAAGAAGTGAATGTAAAGGCTGAGGAAATGGATGAGATGAAAGAACGGAAGGAACTGGCGTTTGTGTAAGTACGATACACCGATTCAGCAGGGTTACACAGCTGGCTGTTATGAGAATGCTGTGATGTTCATGAGAATCTTTTTCTCAGGAGGTTTGAAGGAAGGAATCTAACGATGGTTCTGGCACTGGCGGCTGTGGCTTTTGCCGGAATCGGATTCTTTGCACTGTATAAGAGAAGAAAAACTGCATAAGGGAAGAGGATACAGGGTCTGTTAGCACAGGGAGAGTTGCTGTACTGTACAGACCTTTTTTCATGTATTGTTGGGTTTCATGGGTTATACGGGCGAAGCAAAGTGGTATCACAATGGCTTGTTTTTGTATATTTAGTATTTTTTTTTTGCACAAAAGGTTTATTGTTTGCAAAAGCTGTGATACAATGACAAAGATTCAGTTACAAATACAAAAGAGTGATGTAACGGACCGGATGCTGTGAAACGCAGGGATAGAACCGTTCAGTCCGGGATAAAGGAGATAGAATCTATGTGTGGAATTGTTGGTTATACAGGAAGTGGACAGGCGGCGCCGATCCTTCTGGACGGGCTGGCAAAGCTGGAATACAGGGGATATGATTCAGCCGGTCTGGCAGTCAGGGACGGCAGCGAGAAGGTGAAGGTCGTAAAGGCCAAGGGGAGGCTTCGTGTGCTGGCAGAGAAGACGAACAACGGGGAGGCGGTCACGGGGACCTGCGGCATCGGGCATACCCGGTGGGCGACACACGGGGAGCCAAGTGAGAGGAATGCACATCCCCACGTATCGGGGAGCCTGGCAGATGCGAAGCTGAGAACGGATGACTCAGAGGTGGTCGGTGTCCATAACGGGATCATTGAGAATTTTCAGGAGCTGAAGGATAAGCTGCTGCGCCATGGCTATACCTTCTACAGCCAGACAGACACGGAGGTGGTCGTGAAGCTGGTGGACTACTACTACAATAAGTATCATATGGGACCCATCGATGCGATCACCAGGACGATGGTGAGAGTACGTGGCTCCTATGCACTGGCAGTCATGTTCCGGGATTATCCGGGTGAGATCTATGCGGCAAGGAAAGACAGTCCGATGATCATCGGGGTGACCGACGGGGAGACCTATGTGGCATCGGATGTTCCGGCGATCCTGAAGTATACGAGACAGGTGTACTATATCGGAAATCTGGAGCTGGCGAAGCTGTCTGCAGGACACGCGGCATTCTACAATCTGGACGGTGATGAGATCGAAAAGGAGCAGGTACAGATCGAATGGGATGCCGAGGCGGCGGAGAAGGCAGGATTTGAGCATTTTATGATGAAGGAGATCCATGAGCAGCCGAAGGCGGTGCTGGACACGCTGAATTCCGTCATTCAGGATGAGGAGATCGATCTGAGCCAGACAGGACTGACCGATGAGGAGATCCGGAAGCTTTCCCAGATCTATATCGTTGCCTGCGGTTCGGCATGGCATGTGGGCATGGCGGCGCAGTATGTGATCGAGGATCTGGCAAAGATCCCGGTGAGAGTGGAGCTGGCATCGGAGTTCCGCTACCGGAAACCTCTTCTGGATGAGAACGGGCTGGTGATCATCATCAGTCAGTCCGGTGAGACGGCGGACAGCCTTGCAGCGCTGAGGGAGGCAAAGAGCAGAGGCATCCGGACCATGGCGATCGTGAATGTGGTGGGCTCCTCCATCGCAAGGGAGGCGGATCATGTCTTTTACACGCTGGCGGGACCGGAGATCGCAGTGGCCACGACCAAGGCTTACAGCACGCAGCTGATCGCCGCTTATGTGCTGGCGGTGCGGTTCGGCTATGTCCGGGAACAGATGGATACGGAGAAGTACCGGTACTACATCAGTGAGCTGATGACCCTTCCGGAGAAGATCCAGAAGGTGCTCGAGGATAAAGAGCGCCTGCAGTGGTTCTCCTTTAAGTATGCGAATGCCCATGATATGTTCTTCATCGGAAGAGGGATCGATTATGCGATTTCCCTGGAGGGAAGCCTGAAGATGAAGGAGATCAGCTATATCCACAGCGAGGCGTATGCTGCCGGAGAGCTGAAGCATGGAACCATCAGTCTGCTGGAGGATCATATGCTGGTGGTCGGTGTCCTGACTCAGAGCGACCTTTATGAGAAGACTGTCAGCAATATGGTTGAATGTAAGTCGAGAGGCGCCTATCTGATGGGGCTGACCAGCTACGGACATTATGAGATCGAGGATACGGTAGACTTTACCGTGTATATCCCGAAGGTGGATGAGCATTTCATCGGCAGTCTGGCGGTGATCCCGCTGCAGATGCTGGGGTATTACACCAGTGTGGCAAGAGGACTGGATGTGGATAAGCCGCGGAATCTGGCCAAGAGTGTGACGGTAGAGTAAGAGAACGGGAACAGGCCAGTGATTCCCGTGTCACGATTCCGGTGTTGCTTCTTTTTTGGAGAAGATGCGTTTCCGGATGAAAAACAGAAGTGCGATGCACCCAAGCCCCGCCAGTACCAGTTTGGCTGCACCGGAATAGGAATCCAGATATTTGACGATGATATCCCAGGATTCCCTGGCTGCGACGCCCACCCACACAAGGACTGTGTTCCACAGGAAGCTTCCGAGTGTGGTTAGTACCAGAAAGGGGAGCAGCTTCATCCGGGCGAAGCCTGCCGGGATGGAGATCAGGCTGCGGATCATGGGGATGAAACGGCAGAAGAATACGGTGGTGAAGCCGGTGCGGTTGAACCATTCGATGGACTTATCCACATCATCGGGATAGAGATGCAGAAGCTTTCCGGTACGTCCGGACAGAATGGCTTTCAGGCGGTGCGGCGGCAGAAGACAGCCGACGCCGTACAGAAAGATGGCGCCAATTAGAGAGCCTGCCGTAGCAGCCAGGATGACCAGCCAGATGTTTAATGTTGTATAGGTTGTCATGAAGCCTCCGAAGGTCAGGATGACCTCAGAGGGGATGGGAGGGAAAATATTTTCGATGGCGATGAGCAGAGCCACTCCCAGATAGCCGTACTGCTGCATCACGGTAATGATCCATTCCTGCATAGAACCTCCTTGGTGTCAGTGATAATGGTGTGATACGAAAGTGCGGAGAAATCCGCAGTATCCTGGTATGTAGGGATTATCGGGTTTCTGCTGCCGTATCCTTTGGGAACGGTAACATTTTGCTGTGCGTCCCGTCAGGCTTTCGTGCGTAAGCTTTCTGCTGCCGGGATTTCGTATTAATATATGCGGAAACGGAAGAATATATTACCGTGTGAAGAAAAAGGAATCAGAAAGAGAGGTATAGGTATGGACAAAAATGTGATGATTGGAGTATTGATCCCGTTTCTGGGAACGGCTCTGGGAGCAGGGATGGTGTTTTTTCTGAAGAAGGAGATGGGGGCGAAGCTTCAGAAGTCGCTGCTGGGCTTTGCGTCTGGCGTGATGATGGCGGCTTCCGTGTGGTCGCTGATCATGCCGTCGATCGATATGGCGCAGGAGCAGGGCGTCATCGCCTGGGTTCCGGCGGCTGTCGGGTTTTTACTGGGCATTCTGTTTCTTCTGCTCCTGGATACGGTGATCCCGCACATTCATCTGGATAAAGAGAAACCCGAGGGAGTGAAGGCGAGCCTGAAGAAGAGTACCATGCTGGTACTGGCGGTGACCCTTCACAATATTCCGGAGGGAATGGCAGTCGGTGTGGTGTTGTCCGGACTGCTGGCAGAGAGTACCCTGATCTCTGTGGCAGGGGCCTTTGCGCTTTCCATCGGAATCGCCATTCAGAATTTCCCGGAGGGCGCGATCATATCCATGCCGCTGAAGAGTGAGGGACTTTCGAAGCCTAGAGCGTTTTTATACGGGGCGGCGTCAGGAATCGTGGAGCCGGTGGCGGCTGTGATTACGATCCTTCTCACAGGAATCATCTATCCGGCACTGCCCTATCTGCTGTCATTCGCAGCAGGTGCGATGATCTACGTCGTCGTGGAGGAGCTGATCCCGGAAGCCCAGGCGGGAGAACATACGAATATCGGAACCATCGGTGTCGCAGTCGGATTTGTGCTGATGATGATCCTGGATGTGGCACTGGGGTGAGTCAGGAAGTCAAGGAGAATGCATCATATCTGTGCATCGCGAAGCGTGTTACTGGTCACGGAGTGAACAGTAATACTAATTATGAAAGAAAATGGCATTTTATGCAATGTGCTGTTGACAATCCCCGGAATAGATGATAAATTTGAAACAGTTCAGCCATGTTTTGCGATGAGGCGAAATCATGACTGAACTGTTACCATGTGAAAAAATATGAAGGAGGATGTTTTGATGAAAAAATTAATCGCAGCAGCACTTGTTGGAACGATGGTATTTTCTTTAAGCGCATGTGGAAGTAAAGAGGCAGCAGCACCGGCTACGGATGCAGAAACAGAGGCAGCAGCAGAAAATGCAGCAGCTACAGAAGCGGCAGCAGAGGATGCAGAAACAGAGGCAGCAGGCGGCACACTGGTCATGGCTACCAATGCAGAGTTTCCGCCGTATGAGTATTATGAAGGCGGTGAGGTCGTAGGTATCGATGCGGATATCGCGAAGGCGATCGCTGAGGACATGGGCATGGAGCTGAAGATCGAGGATATGGCATTTGATTCCATTATCGCAGCCGTACAGTCCGGTAAGGCTGATTTCGGTGCAGCAGGTATGACAGTAACAGAAGACCGTCTGGTCAGCGTGAATTTCTCTGAGACCTATGCAGAGGCAAAGCAGGTGATCATCATCAAAGAGGGCAGCGATATCAAGTCCGCAGATGATCTGGCAGGAAAGAAGGTAGGCGTTCAGCTGGGAACGACAGGTGACATTCTGGCAGATGATATCGAGAATGGAAATATCGAGCGTTACAATAAGGGAGCAGAAGCTGTTCAGTCGCTGATTCAGGACAAGATCGATGCAGTGATCATCGACAATGAACCTGCAAAGGTATTTGTTGCTGAAAATGAAGGACTGACCCTGATCGATGATGCATATGAGAAAGAAGAGTATGCGATCGCAGTTGCAAAGGATAACACAGAGCTGCTTGAGAAGATCAATGCGTCCATTAAGAATCTGAAAGACTCCGGTAAGCTTCAGGAGATCATTGACAGCTATATCAGCGCTGAATAATGGAAGGGAATAGCAGACCATGGCAGAGCGGTTCTATTTAAATTTTATCAAAGATGACAGATGGAAATATATCGTTGACGGACTGGGCGTTACGCTTGAGATCACCTTTGCGGCGGTAGTGATCGGTATTGTACTGGGATTTCTTGTGGCGATCATCCGTGCGACCTATGAAAAGACAGGGAAACTGAAGATCCTGAATTTCCTCTGCAATGTTTATCTGACGGTATTCCGTGGGACACCGGTAGTCGTACAGCTTTTGATCATTTATTTCGTTGTGTTTGAATCTACAGCTGTCAGTAAGGTGCTGGTGGCGATCCTTGCCTTCGGTATCAATTCCGGAGCTTATGTGGCAGAGATCATCCGCGGCGGTATCATGTCCATCGATAACGGGCAGTTCGAGGCGGGAAGAAGCCTTGGATTCAACTACATACAGACCATGCGGTATATTATTCTGCCGCAGGCATTTAAAAATGTGCTTCCGGCCCTTGGAAACGAGTTTATCGTTCTTCTGAAGGAGACATCTGTGTCCGGATATATCGCACTGCAGGATCTGACAAAGGGTGGAGATATCATCAAGAGCAGAACGTATGATGCCTTCATGCCACTGATCGCTGTTGCACTGATCTATCTTGCCATGGTACTGATCTTTTCCAAGCTGCTGAAGATTCTGGAGAGGAGGTTGAGAAACAGTGAACGATAATGGAGTCCTGATCCAGGTGAAGGATCTGATAAAAACCTTTGGAGGAGAGGTCCATGCGCTCAATGGAGTAACGACCGATATCCGATCCGGCGAGGTGGTCTGTGTCATCGGACCGTCCGGCTCCGGTAAAAGTACATTTCTGCGATGCTTAAACCGTCTGGAGGATCCGACGGGAGGACACATTATTTTTGATGGTGTGGATCTGATGGATAAGAAGACGAATATTGATAAACACCGTCAGAAAATGGGAATGGTATTTCAGCATTTTAATCTGTTTCCGCATATGACGATCATGAAAAACATGACACTTGCCCCCATGAAGCTTCAGGGACGGAGCAGGGAGGATGCGGAGAAGGAGGCCATGGAGCTTCTCGAGCGCGTGGGACTGGCAGACAGAGCGGATGCCTACCCGAGCCAGCTTTCCGGCGGACAGAAACAGAGGATCGCGATCGTGCGGGCTCTCTGTATGAAGCCGGAGGTTATGCTTTTTGATGAGCCTACTTCGGCGCTTGACCCTGAGATGGTCGGCGAGGTATTAAGTGTTATGAAGGATCTGGCCAGAGAGCATATGACGATGGTGGTCGTTACCCATGAGATGGGATTTGCCAAAGAGGTGGCAGACCGGGTCATTTTCATGGCAGATGGAAAGATCGTGGAGGAGAACAGCCCGCAGGAGCTGTTTGCGAATCCGAAGACGGAGAGATTGAAGAGCTTTTTGAGTAAAGTAATTTAATAAATGAGCATATACAGGAAGGGAATCAGTTTGGAGCTGGTTCCCTTTTTTGGCTTACGCAGGACGCGGGGGAGACACATTCTGTTACACGCAAACCGGGGGCAACATTCCGTCGAACTAACTGCAACAGGGAAAACTCGCAAAGCGACTTTTCCCTGTTGTCGCGGTGGTCGTCGAGTGGACATGTAAACATGTCCGTTCGACTCGTCACTCGCGCAAATTTCGACTAAGACGCTCAGGAAGAGCCTTCGCGCCTAAGTCTACGTAAGCAGTGGATTTCGGCTCCATTAAAAGCGCCCCTGGAAATGGTTTGCTTTGCAACAGAATGTGCCTCCCCCGCTGGTTGTTGGAATGCTGTTATAATAAAGACTCCAGAATCTATTCTACAAACTCTCCGCCCGCATCAGGTCTGGCTATCAGCATATAAAGCTTTGCTTATCTCACTGGCTGGTGTGTGAATAATAAAAAAAGAAAAACTGATTGCAAATAAATGAGTTATTTGATAGAATAAGTAGGAAATAGTAACAATAATTGTTATCGCATATAAGAGGAGGATTATCATGAATCAGTGTTTTAGCTGTAATACCTGCAGGAGCGCAGATAAATGTCTGGAGAGCTATATTGAGAAGCTGCCGATGGAGACTTCTCATCATCGTGTGGAGGGGCAGAGTACGAAGTGTGGATTTGGTCTGAAGGGAGTCTGCTGCCGTCTTTGCTCGAATGGCCCGTGCCGGATCACTCCTAAGAGTCCGCGTGGAATCTGCGGTGCGAATGCCGATACGATCGTGGCCAGAAACTTTCTGCGTGCAGTGGCGGCAGGAAGCGGATGTTACATTCATGTCGTGGAGAATACAGCACTGAATCTGAAAAATTCTGCAAAGGATAAGGCACCGATCAAGAGTGAGAAGGCACTTCAGAGACTGGCGGATGCATTCGGCATCCGGGGCACCGATGTTCATGATACGGCTTATCAGGTGGCAGATGCGGTTTTGAAGGATCTCTACCGGCCGGAGTATGAGAAGATGGAGCTGGTGGAGAAGCTGGCGTATGCACCGCGCTTTGAGAAGTGGAAGGAGCTGAATATTCTTCCGGGCGGTGCCAAGTCGGAGGTGTTTGCCGGTGTGGTTAAGTGTTCCACGAATCTGAATTCGGATCCCGTTGATATGTATGTGAACTGTCTGAAGCTTGGAATCTCTACCGGTCTCTATGGACTGACACTGACGAACCTGTTAAATGATGTGCTTCTGGGACAGCCGGAAATCCGTCTTGCTCCGGTGGGACTGAATGTGATCGATCCGGAGTATATCAATATTATGATTACCGGACATCAGCACTCCCTTTTTGTACATATCCAGGAGAGGCTGACGGATGAGGATGTTGTGGCGAAGGCGAAGGCAGCGGGAGCGAAGGGATTTAAGCTGGTGGGCTGTACCTGCGTCGGACAGGATCTGCAGCTGCGCGGTTCCCACTATACGGAGATCTTTGACGGCCATGCCGGAAATAATTATACCAGTGAGGCGGTTCTGGCGACCGGCGCGATCGATGCGGTCCTTTCCGAGTTCAACTGTACACTTCCCGGGATCGAGCCGATTTGTGAGGAACTGAAGATCAGGCAGATCTGTCTCGATGATGTGGCGAAGAAGGCAAATGCGGAGCTGATCGAGTATTCCTATGAGACGAGGATCGAGAAGACAGAGGAGATCATCGACAAGATCATCGATGCGTATAAGGAGAGAAGAGGAAGTGTGCCGATGAACCTGCTTGCAGAGCATGGAAATAAGGATACTCTGACGGGTGTGAGCGAAGGCTCTCTGAAGGATTTCCTGGGTGGAACCTGGAAACCTTTGATTGACCTTCTGGTATCCGGAAAGATCAAGGGTGTGGTTGGAGTGGTAGGATGCTCGAACCTGACGGCTCTGGGGCATGATGTCTGCACAGTCGAGCTGACAAAGGAGCTGATCAGGAGGGATATCCTCGTATTGTCGGCAGGATGCTCTTCAGGAGGAATCGAGAACTGCGGACTGATGCGGCCGGAGGCGGCAGAGCTGGCAGGAGACAGTCTGAAAGAGGTATGCAGATCCCTGGGCATTCCACCTGTACTGAATTTCGGTCCGTGTCTTGCTATCGGACGTCTGGAGATCGTTGCAACCGAACTGGCAGAGGCGATCGGGATCGACCTTCCGCAGCTTCCGCTGGCACTTTCCGCTCCGCAGTGGCTGGAGGAGCAGGCACTGGCAGACGGCTGCTTCGGACTGGCACTCGGACTTCCTCTGCATCTGGGACAGCAGCCGTTTATCGCAGGCAGTGACCTGGCAGTGAAGCTGCTGACACAGGATCTGAAGAACATCACCGGCGGTCAGGTCATCGTAGAACTGGATCCTGTCAAAGCAGCAGATCAGATCGAGGCTGTAATCAGTGAAAAGAGAAAGGGATTAAATATCTGAAACCTAGATTATTCACGGCACAGCCGTGAAAGTGTCTGAAAGCCACTTAGTTACTGT
>UQCM01000009.1 GCA_900539525.1 uncultured Blautia sp. | reverse complement strand
GGAAGTGGTTAATTCTACTTCCCATTATTTTTGCCAATTAAAATTATACACTAACTTATTTCTGTAATTCGACAACCTTATCGACAGTTTAAATGTTCATTCCGCCGCATCCAGCATATTCTCTATAAATATCCCATATCCCTTTGTGGGATCATTGACAAATACATGTGTGACAGCGCCCACGATCCGGCCATTCTGCAGAATTGGAGACCCTGACATTCCCTGAACGATCCCTCCCGTCGTTTCAAGAAGTGCAGGATCTGTTGTGTGAATCACTATGCTTTTGTTTGCGTCACGGCTGTTCAGATATATTTTTTCAATTTCTGCCTGGTATTCTTTCACCTCTCCGTCCACGGCACAGCGGATCACCACCGGTCCTTCTGTTACATCCTGCCTGTAGGCGACCTCTACAGGTACAGATGCTGCCGTCATATTTTCGTTTACATCTCCAAATATCCCATCATTCGTATTTGCGTGAATATCACCAAGCTTTTCCTCCTCTCTGTACCGTATGACACCGGCCAATTCTCCAGGTGCTCCCCTCTCTCCTTTTTTTACCGAAACGATATCCGTACGGTAGAGCGTTCCTCCAGAAAGATTCAGCAGTTCACCTGTATCAACATCACTGATTCCATGTCCCAGTGCACCAAAATGCCTCTGCTCATCTATAAAAGTCAGCGTTCCGATTCCCTGCGTATCATCTCTTACCCAGATGCCCAGCCTGTATTCTTCACGTGCTGTGTTTACAGGAGATATTCTCAGACTGGTCATTTCCCCGTTTCTCATCACATCGAGAACGACTTCTGCTCCCTCACCCTGATTTACGATTTCTGTCAGTTTCTCTTTCTTTTCCACCGGATGTCCGTTGACCGCTGTGATATAATCGCCGGACTGAACGATATTCAGAGCCGGTTCATAGTCCAGTCCGTCCATTCCGTTAATGGTTCCCGTTCCAACTACCAGGATACCTCTTGTTTTCATGTAGATGCCTATAGGCTCGCCTCCCGGAATCACCTGCTTTTCCTCTACCATATGAACATCAATCTCTTTGATAGGGATCACCCCCAGAAGCTTACAGCTGATCTTCACATCACCCTCCGGGATATTGGACTTTTCATGTCCTCCCGCTTCGACCGCCTCCTGCTCCACGAACGGCAGATCTAATGTCATTTCCTTTCCGGAGCCGCGAACCATATGCAGTTCATCCGGTATACTTCCTCTGATCATATAAAAAGATGCCGCTCCCAGAACACACAGAAGCAAGGCAAGTATCATTCCGGCTTTTTTCACCACATCCTCCACATCCTTTCGCATAAAATAAGGATGTACTTGTATCGTACATCCTTTTCTGCTTCTAGTATGTGAAATAATGTGGTTTTCAACCTGGTAATTTTTTTGTTCGTAATGCCAATTCTTTCATTTCTCGGGCGCTCTCATGGACGGTTTCTGTAATCTCGGCACCGCCCAGGATACGTGCCAGCTCATGGATACTCTCCGTATCAGACAGCTTTCTGATGGAAGTGGACGTTATCTGATTCTCCACTCTCTTCTCAATTACGTAATGGCTGTCGGCCATCGATGCGATCTGCGCCAGATGTGTGATACAGATCACCTGATGGTTCCCTGCAATCACCGCCATTTTCTCAGATACCTTCTGCGCTGTCCTTCCGCTGATTCCCACATCGATCTCATCGAAGATCAGCGTCTCTGTGGCATCCTTATCTGCCAGCACTGCTTTGATTGCCAGCATGATACGGGACAGTTCTCCACCGGATGCTACCTCGTGCAGCGGCTTTACCGGTGTGCCCGGATTGGTGGAGATCATAAAGCAGATATCATCAAATCCTGAGTTTCCCGGCTGCTGCATCCTGTCAAAGCGAATCTGAAATTCAACATTCAGGAAATTCAGATCCTTAAGGGCTGCTTTGATTCTCTGCTCCAGATGGGAAGCGTAGCGTTTTCTGATCCCGGACATCTTCCCTGAATTTTCCAGGAGCTCATTTTCACAGACCTCCAGTTCTTTTTTTAATTTCAGAAAATGGGCATCAAAGTGTTCCAGTACATTCAGTCTTTCCTGTTTTTCCGCCTGATATGCCAGAATCTCAGAAATGGAATTTCCATATTTTGCCTTTAAATGATTGATCAGATCCAGCCGTTCCTCTGTCCTGAAAAATTCTGCTTCATCAAAGCTTAAGCTCTCCAGATATCCGGACAGCTCTCTGTTGAAATCACTCAGGAGATTGTCGATATCGTAAAGCTGATCATTCAGGCCGGAAACAGTGCTGTCCAGCTCAGCAATCGATGACATGCTGCGGATCGCCCTGCCTGTCAGCTCTGCGGCTCCACCGTCCGAAGAGAGCAGGCTGCAGATCTCAGCTGCCGCCTCTGAAATCTTTCTCCCGTTTACCATCCGGCGATAGTTTTCCTCCAGTCTCTCATCTTCTCCCTCTGTTAAGCCTGCTGTCTCGATCTCATCGATCTCAAACCGCAGGAAATCCGCTTCCTTGGCCCTGGCTGTTTCATCTGTCTGCATTTCCGAGAGCTTTTTTCTGTTCTCCTGCCAGTTCCTGTATAATTCTTCATTTTGGATGCGGTAAGGCTCCAGTTCTTCTTTCGCGTATTCATCGAGAATCGTCAGATGATTTTTCCGGTGCAGAAGGGACTGATGCTCATGCTGCCCGTGAATATCAATCAGCACCTCTGCAATTTCACGGATGCGTGCCACTGTGACCGTCTCTCCGTTCACCTTGCTCACACTTCTTCCGTTTGTGAGCCTTCTGGAAATAATGACAGTATCATCCTCCAGAGGCACATCAAGCTCCAGCAGCCGCTTCCTGATTTTATCATTTTCTACTGTAAAGACGAGCTCGACCAGTGCATAGTCCGCATCCTCTCTGGCAAAACCCTTAAAAGATGCGGCCCCGAGTGCGACGTTTACTGCTCCGATGATGATAGATTTTCCTGCGCCTGTCTCGCCGGTGAGGATGTTCAGGCCGGGTGAGAGTTCCACCTCCACCTCCTGTATCAACGCCATATTTTTAACATGAATGTTCCATAACATAGTCTCTTCCCACTCTCTCCCGTTTCTATTACTTTCCGACCATCCGGCTGATCTTGTCCATCACCAGAAGGGTATCATCCACACTGCGGATGGCACACATTACGGTATCGTCTCCGGCAATACTTCCAGCCACCTCCGTCCAGTGCATGGCATCGATCGCAGCAGCCACTGCCATGGCCATACCCGAAACCGTCTTGACCACCAGAATGTTCTGTGCCATATCCATGGATACAAAACCATCCTTCAGTACACGCAGGTATTTTTCATCCATACTTGTGCTGTGGGTATGCATCACTGCATATTTCTGTCTGCCTCCGTTTAAAGAGATTTTTGTCAGCTTTAATTCACGGATATCTCTGGATACAGTCGCCTGTGTAACTGCAAATCCCTCTTTATTCAGACGCTCTGCCAGCTCCTCCTGCGTTTCTATATCATAGCGGTTGATAAGGTCGATTATTTTTGCATGTCTCGCTATCTTCATAGTTCCCTCCTGAATCCATACGTCATGAATGGTTACTGTTCACTCCGTGACCAGTAACACGCTTCGCGATGCACAGATATGATGCATTCCGCATCATATTGCGCTGCTACTCTCGGGTTTTCTTTGACTTTCGCTTCCCTACTGGCTGCTCATTTTCTTTCTGAGCACCTCCAGGAAGCTGATATTATTGATTTTAACCAGTCTCGCATGTCTGGATGATTTCCGGATCACCACCTGATCTGCACATCTTAAGCTCACACAGGTGTCCCCGTCAAAGGTCACGACAGCGCCTTCTTCCCCGCGTCTGTGCCCTTCCTTTACCTCCACCATGATTTCCACATCATCCGGAAGCACGATACTTCTGGTATTCAGTGTATGGGGAGCAATGGGACTGAGCAGGATCAGGGATGCCTCCGGCGAGACAATCGGACCGCCGGCAGACAGACTGTAGCCGGTAGAACCTGTCGGTGTGGAAACGATGATTCCGTCCGCACTATAAGAATTCAGAAACTCTCCATTGACATAGATATTAAAATCAATGATCCGGGGCTTCCCGTCCCTGCCGATCACAATATCATTGAGTGCCATGTCCTCCATCAGCCTTTTCCCGTTCCTGCTAACGGTTCCCTCAAGCATCATGCGGCTTTCCGTCACATATTCATCGTGTATCAGTTTATCCAGTGCCGGCTGCACATTCTGCCGCTCGATCTCTGCCAGATATCCCAGTGTTCCCATATTGATGCCCAGCAGCCGCAGATCTTTTTCCACCAGATCACGGCACGCCTGCAGAAGCGTTCCGTCACCGCCGACAACCAATACGCAATCGACATCCCCCGGAATCTGTTTGGCATCGGTATACTTATAGGAACTGCCTGCTTCTGTCTGGCTCTGCTCCTGTATGATGCAGGTTTTTCCCTTCTCAGTAAGATAATCCCGGACAAATCCGGCGGTTTCAAGTCTTGGATCCTTGTCGCTGTTTGTAATTATGTAAAATTTGTCCATCTACACCACCTGCGTTTTGTCCAGTTTCTCATGTGCCGCCGCCACTGTCTCTTCAATCGAAAACGGAACCGCTTCCCAGATTGTTCCCTCTTCCCTCTTTTTCAGATGAAGAAGGTATTCGATATTGCCCTCCGGCCCCTTGATCGGTGAGAATTCCAGATGGAGCGCCTCGAAGGATATGCTTTTTGCATACTCCAGCACCTTGCGGATCACCTCTTCATGGACACGGCTGTCCCTGACGACTCCTTTTTTTCCCACCTTTTCTCTGCCTGCCTCAAACTGGGGCTTGATCAGGCAGACGATCTCTCCGTCCTCTGTCAGCAGATTTCTCACAGGGAGCAGCACCTTTGTCAATGAGATAAAGGATACATCGATGGACGAAAACGCTGCCGGTTCCCGGATATCCTCCGGTGTCACATAGCGGATATTCGTCTTTTCCATGCAGACGACTCTCTCATCCTGACGCAGCTTCCAGTCCAGCTGTCCGTGTCCGACGTCCACCGCATAGACCTTTACCGCTCCATTCTGCAGCATGCAGTCGGTGAATCCTCCCGTTGAGGACCCCACATCCATGCAGACCTTTCCGTCCAGTGTAAGATCAAAATGACTCATTGCCTTTTCCAGCTTCAGGCCTCCACGGCTCACGTATTTCAGGGTGCTGCCCTTTACCTCGATCTGCACGGTATCCTGAAACATGGATCCGGCCTTATCCTCTCTCTGCCCCTCCACAAATACATTTCCGGACATAATGATCGCTTTTGCCTTTTCCCTCGATGCAGCCAGGTTTCTTTTTACCAGCAGCACGTCCAAACGCTCTTTCATAATATCTCCTATTACAGTCCTATATATTCTGCCACAATGCGCTTCTCAATGGAATCCGCATCAATGCCTGCTTCTTTTCTTAAAATATCCACATTTCCATGCTCAATATAATCGTCGGGCAGCGCCACCTGAATCACCCGTGCCCTGCTTCCGATCTCACTTAAAAAATCAAGTACATGTTCGCCAAAGCCGCCGCACTTTACATTTTCTTCCATGGTAACGATCAGCTTATGCTCCTTTTCCATCTCCAGAAGCATATCCTCATCGATCGGCTTGACAAATCTGGCATTGACCAGCGTACACGGATATCCCAGCTCTTTCAGGTGCCGGCGCACCTCATCTGCCACCTTCACCATACTTCCCACGGCCAGAAGAAGGATGCCCTCTTCATCATAAAGCACCTCGCTCTTCCCGTAAACGACAGGTGCGCGGAATTCCTGCATTCCGTCATATGCCTCACCTCTCGGGTAGCGCAGTGCGATCGGGCCTGTGTAATCCACGGCAAACTTCATCATGTCAGAAAGCTCCCATTTATTCTTCGGCGCCATGACGCACATATTCGGGATGGTAGACAGATAAGACAGATCAAAGATTCCCTGATGCGTCTCTCCGTCACTTCCCACCAGACCGGCCCGGTCGATGGCAAAGACGACATGAAGATTCTGGATGCACACATCGTGCAGCACCTGGTCGTATGCTCTCTGTAAAAAGGAAGAGTAGACTGCAACCACAGGAATGAGTCCTCCTGCCGCAAGACCCGCCGCAAATGTAACGGCATGCTCTTCCGCGATCCCCACGTCAAAGAACCGGTCAGGAAACATATTCCGGAAACGTGCCAGTCCTGTACCATCCGGCATCGCCGCCGTGATCGCCACCACATTGGGATTTCTGTCTCCCAGCTTTCTCATGACCGTTGAAAAGATATCTGTGTAATTCGCCTTCGTCCTTTTATGGGTCGGAAGACCTGTTTCTATATCAAAAGGTTCAGCCCCATGAAATCTGGCCGGATGGCGTTCAGCAGGAGCGTATCCCCTTCCTTTTTTCGTAATGACATGTACCAGTACTGCTTCATCCAGTTTCTTCGCCTCCTGAAATACACGGATCATCTGCTGGATATTGTGTCCGTCTACGGGACCCAGATAGGTGATCCCCATCTCCTCAAAAAGCATACCTGGAATAAAGAGCTGCTTGATCCCGCTCTTTGTCTTGTGTAAACGCTTTACGATTCTTTCACCATATACCGGTATCCGGTTCAGTGTATTGGTGACACCGCTTTTAAATCCGGTGTAAGCCTCATTCGTCCGCAGATCTCCCAGATAGGTGGACATGCCTCCTACATTTTCTGAGATGGACATATTATTGTCATTGAGAACAATGATAAAGTTTGATTTGATCCGGGCTGCATTGTTCAAAGCCTCATAGGCCATTCCTCCGGTCAGAGAACCGTCGCCGATGACCGATACGACATGATAGTCCTCGCCCCGGATATCCCGCGCTCTGGCATAGCCCAGCCCCGCTGAGATAGATGTAGAGCTGTGTCCGGTATCAAAGGCATCACAGCTGCTCTCCTTGCGCTTCGGGAAGCCGCTCATGCCGCCATACTTCCGAAGCGTGTCGAATCCCTCTCTTCTTCCTGTCAGCAGCTTATGGGTATAGGACTGATGTCCGACATCCCAGATCAGCTTGTCCTCCGGAAGATCAAATGCAAGATGTAATGCCATCGTCAGCTCTACAACACCCAGGTTGGAAGCCAGATGCCCTCCGGAAAGACTGATCTTCTGGATCAGGAAGTCCCTGATTTCCTCTGCCAGAAGCGGAAGCTCGCCGCTGTCCAGCTTCTTGATGTCATTTACTTCATTTATTTTCTCTAAAATCATCTTATCACCTGCTTTTCTTCCGCCGTTCCTGTCCACCGTCCGGAACAGGCGTCCTACTTTTTGCGATTTATCAGATGTATGATCAATTCCCTCAGGAATTCATTCTCTGCCTTCAGACTGTCCAGTGTGTCGATCGCATTCTGTGAAATGCGCTCCACCTCTGCCTTTGCTTTTTCCATTCCTTCCAGCGTCACATACGTGGTCTTTTCGTTTTTTTCATCACTCAGCACAGGCTTTCCAAGCTCCTCCGTCGTGCTGGTCACATCCAGGATATCATCCTGGATCTGGAAGGCCAGTCCCACATCTGAGGCAATTCTCTCCACTGCCTCAACATCCTCTTTCGCAGCTCCTGCCAGGATAGCGCCTGTCATCATAGCCGCCTCGATCAGAGCACTCGTCTTCAGACGGTAAATGAAATCCAGCTTCTCACGGGAAAGTGTCTTTCCCACTGCCTCCACATCCGTACACTGTCCTCCCAGCATCCCGTAGACACCGGACTTTCTGGCCAGTACAGACAGTGCCTGCCCGATGTACGGATTTCCCGGCTCCATCTTGAAGGCTTCGCATGCCGTTTCATAGGCATAATTTAACAGACCGTCACCGGCAAGGATTCCCATGGTTTCCCCATAGACTACCCAGGTCGTCTTCCGCCCTCTCCGGTATTCATCCCCGTCCAGTGCCGGAAGATCATCATGAACCAGCGAATAGGTGTGGATCATTTCCATCGCTGCCATAAACGGCTCTATGATCCTGCCTTCTCCCCCGAACAGATGATAGGTTTCCTGCATCAGCATGGGGCGGAGCCTTTTGCCACCGGCCAGCATGCTGTAGTTCATTGCCTCCAGCACCGTCTTCTGAAAGCCTTCCGCTTCCGGCAGCCAGGATTCAATGATCTTCTGCACCCTGGCTGTGCGTATCTTCAATTCCTCATTAAAATTCATAGGCTTCTCCATTCTCATTTAGAACCAGCATCTTTTTCTCTACGGTATCAATCTTTTCGCTGCACTGCCTGAGCAGCTCCATTCCCTTCCGGTATTGCACAAAGGAATCTTCAAGAGTGATCTCTCTGCTTTCCAGTGCCTCGATCGTCTGATCCAGCTGCTGAAATGCCTCCTCCAGAGTCATTTCCCCGTTCTGTGACCCTGACTGCTTTTCTTTATTTTCTGCCATTTTCCCTCCCGGATTTTATGCATATGCATGTTACTCAATATGTTTTGACGGTTTCATATATTTACCATGATTTTTCCATATCTTCCGTCATCCATCACTACTATTCCTGACGGCTCAATTTGTATCGTCCTGTCTTCTTCAACCCATATCAGATTCTTTCTGATTATCCGGGAATCTATTTAATCGGTGAACTTCTTCTACATATGCCGTCACACTTCCGTCCCTCACATAGATCTGTACTCTGCTTCCTTCCTGCATCTGTGACACGGAAGTAATCTTTCTGTTCTCCTCGTCAGACAGATACGCATATCCCCGGCTCAGCTTGTCCAGGGGCGAAAGCCCTTTCAGTTTTTCGATATACAGCTCCAGCTGGTGACGCTTCTGTCTGAGCTTCTGTTCCATCAGTGAAGAAAGTCTCTCCTCGCGCTCCACAAGCATCTGCTGCTTTTCCCGGAGCTGGTTCTCGGGACTCAGATAGGTCAGTTTTGTCCGATAGCCCGAAAGACGCAGTCTTTCTTCACGGATCCTGTCCCCCATCCGGCGGTTCAGATGGATCTGATACTGCAAAAGTCTCTCCTGCACCAGACGGATATCTTCTACGGCCAGCTCTGCCGCTGCCGAAGGAGTCGGAGCACGAAGATCTGCCACAAAGTCAGCAATCGTTACATCCGTCTCATGGCCGACTGCAGAAATCACGGGGGTACTGCACGCGAAAATCGCTCTTGCCACCTTTTCTTCATTGAAGGCCCAGAGATCCTCAATGGATCCTCCCCCTCTTCCCACGATCATCGTATCGACTCCATAGGAATCCAGGGTCTGGATTCCTCTCACGATACTGTCGGCTGCACCCTCTCCCTGCACCAGGGCCGGATACAGGATAAGCTGAACGTATGGATTTCTTCTTGACGAAATATTCATCATATCACGAATGGCCGCCCCGGTAGGTGCTGTGACAATTCCCAGCCTTCGGATATGCTTCGGTATCGGCTGCTTGTACTCCGGTGCGAACATCCCCATTTCCTCCAGCTCTCTTTTCAGCGCCTCAAACCTTTCATATAAAAGGCCTGCACCGTCCAGTATGATCTCACTGGCATAAAGCTGGTATCTTCCGTCTCTCTCATAGACATTTACACTGCCCAGTACTACCACCTGCTGACCGTTCTCCATATGGAAAGCCAGTCCCTTTCTCATACCTGCAAACATAATACAGGCAATACTTCCCGTCTCATCCTTCAACGAAAAGTAGATATGTCCTGAAGTGTGGTATTTACAGTTGGAAACCTCACCCTTGACATAAATGCGCTTCAGCACAAAGTCCCGGGTAAACATGTTTTTTATATATGTGTTGATCTGCCCTACGGAATAAGCTCTTTTCTGCATGGTTTTCGCCGTCTATACCAGTTTTGCCAGAATTCCGTTGATAAATGCGGGCGATTCTTCTCCACAGAAGGTTTTCCCCAGTTCAACGGCTTCGTTGATCGCTACTCCCGTCGGAATCTCAGTGTCATATTTCAGTTCATAGACTGCCAGGCGCAGAATGGACAGCTCCGCTTTTCCCATACGTGCTGTTTTCCATCCTGTCACTGCCGCATTGATCGCTTCATCAATCTCAGGGATCAATTCCTTAATCTTTGCATACTTTTCTTCGATGTATGCCAGATCCTTCTCGGAAGCCTCCCCCATCTCGTCAAAATAAAGGATTACCTGCTCCGGCAGCTCCTCGTGCTCATGAAACTCCACCATAAAGAGCAGTCTGAAAATATGTTCTCTTAATTCATGTCTTGTCATCGCTTTTCCTTTCCAATAAAAGGGATGTCTGAAACCAGACATCCCTCTATAAATCATTTACGTTTTTCCATGCTCACACTGGCAATCCGTATATTTACACTGGATACTTCTAATCCGGTCATGTTTTCAATGGACGCTTTTACTTTTTCCTGTACCTTCTGGCAGGTCTTCGGAACACTGTATCCGTATGCTATATTCAGCGCTACGTCTACCTGTACCACGCCGTCCTCAACGGCAACCTTGATCCCCTTGGAAAGATTCTTCATTCCAAGCTTTCCAACCAGCTCATTCGTGATATTCCCTGCCATACTTGCAACGCCCTCGACCTCGGTAGCTGCCAGCCCTGCAATGATCGCCACAACCTCATCTGCTATCTGCACCTGTCCGAAGCTCTCATCGCTCTGTAATGTATAATTATTCTGATTTTCTTCCCTGCTCATGTAAAGACCTCCTCGTTTCTCTGTGGATGCTTGTATGGTTCTTATTATATACCAAGATGCGGGAAGTTGGCAATCAAATTTTTCGTTTCTCTATCTTAACGCTTACTGTTCACTCCGTGACCAGTAACACGCTTCGCGATGCACAGATATGATGCATTCTGCATCATATCGCGCTGCTACTCTCGGGTTTTTATGTGACTTTCGCTTCGCTACACTCACAAAAAACACCTCGAACTGGCTGACGTGTGAACAGTAACTCTTGACAGTCCCCATCTGGCAAAAATGCTATCTTCCAAACTCCGCCAGCTGCAATCCTTCGTTCCGGTCCAGCGTCATGCCAATGCTCCAGGAATTTACCCAGAGCAGAAGCGGATTTCCTTTCAGATCCCTGACTTTCTTCATATCGGAAGTTCCCACCAGTTTATTCAGATCGATATCTTTATTTTCGATCCAGCGGATGTGCTCGTACGGAAGCGTCTCCAGACGGATGTCCACATTGTATTCGTTTTCCAGGCGGTACTTAAGAACCTCAAACTGCAGCACACCTACCACGCCTACGATGATCTCCTCCATACCGGTGTTGTATTCCTGAAAGATCTGTATCGCACCTTCCTGGGCGATCTGGTTGATTCCCTTGACGAACTGCTTCCGCTTCATGGTATCGACCTGACGCACTCTCGCAAAATGCTCCGGGGCGAAAGTCGGTATGCCTTCATAGGCAAATTTCTTTCCAGGCATACATATCGTGTCACCAATGGAAAAGATACCCGGATCAAAGACGCCGATAATGTCTCCCGCATAAGCCTTGTCCACGATGTGACGTTCCTGTGCCATCATCTGCTGGGGCTGGGAAAGTCTCTGCTTTCTGTCACCCTGCACATGATAAACCTCCATGCCTGCATCGAACTCACCGGAGCAGATGCGCATAAAGGCGATCCTGTCGCGATGTGCCTTATTCATATTCGCCTGAATCTTAAATACAAAAGCGGAAAAATCTTCTTCCATCGGATCCACAATACCGATATCTGCTTTTCGCGGAAGCGGAGATGTGGTCATGGAAAGGAAATGCTTCAGAAAGATCTCCACGCCGAAATTCGTAAGTGCCGACCCGAAAAATACAGGTGACAGTTCTCCCTTGCTCACCAGCTCCTGATCAAACTCTGCGCTGGCACCGTCCAGAAGCTCGATTTCCTCCAGTAACTGACTCTTCTGATATTCGTCAACGACTTCATCAAATTCCGGGGAATCCAGCGGAATCTCTCTGGCCTCTCCTTCCTTCGTTCCCTTTTCGGTATCGGTAAATACAGTGATCTTCTTACTTCCGCGCTCGTACACGCCCTTGAAGCTCTTACCGGAACCGATCGGCCAGTTGATGGGACAGGTGGCGATTCCCAGCTCCTTTTCGATATCATCCAGAAGCTCAAAGGTATCATTGGCATCCCGGTCCATCTTATTGATAAAGGTAAAGATGGGGATATGACGCATGACACAGACCTTAAAAAGCTTTCTTGTCTGTGCCTCCACACCCTTCGACGCATCGATAACCATGACAGCAGAATCTGCCGCCATCAGTGTCCGGTAGGTATCCTCCGAGAAGTCCTGATGTCCCGGTGTATCCAGGATATTGATACAGTATCCTCCATAGTTAAACTGCAGCACGGATGAGGTGACGGAAATACCTCTCTCTTTCTCAATCTCCATCCAGTCTGATACGGCATGTCTTGCCGTTGCCTTTCCCTTTACGGAACCAGCCAGATTGATCGCTCCTCCGTAAAGAAGAAACTTTTCTGTCAGCGTTGTCTTTCCGGCATCCGGGTGAGAAATGATGGCAAATGTCCGGCGTTTTTCAATTTCTTTTCTTATATCAGTCACAGTGATTCCTCCACTTATTTTCTTGTTTCTCCGGTTATCTTTGTCTTTTCAGAACATCAGGAAGCGTGTTACTGGTCACGAAGTGGACAGTAACCTTTGCCCTTCTGTTCTGGACAGCCACGGCTATTTTATCAATGTTGGCATAGGATGTCAACCATCCCTAAAAAGAACACGCAGCCTGTAAGCTGCGTGTTCTTTATCAGATGTGATGTTATTTTACTACCTTTAGACCGGCAGCGCCCTTTCCTTTGAAAAGCTTCGCATACTTCTTCATCTGTTTCTTCGGGGCCTTTACTTTCAGATTCTTCACCTGTGCCAGTGAATGCTTTGCCACCTTTTTCAGCTTTGTACTTTTCACGATCATCGTACGGAGCTTCTTGTCTCCACAGAACGCATGCTTGCCGATGGACTTCACATTTTTCCCGAGAGTGACAGATTTCAGACCGGTACACTTCTCAAATGCAGAAGCTTCGATCGTGGAAATGTTATTGCCAACTGTTACTTTTTTTACCTTGCTCTTCTGATAGAGTGCCTTCTTTGCGATGACAGTCACCTTATAGACAGCACCCTCCAGTGTTACAGTATCATGTATCTTCACCGTGGACCTGCCATTTCCAGCATATCCGTTATACTTCACGGTTCCTCCTGCAGCAGAAGTTGTTAGAACCTGATAGTTCTCTCCGTTTACTGTATATATCTTTCCTTTGACAACCGGCGTCTTATTTCCCGGCTCCGGTGTTTCCGGATCTGGTTTTCCAGAATCGGAGACCTTCTTCAATGCGGCATATGCAGCTTCCAGTGTTTTTAATGCACTGTCTATAACTGCCTGATCTGATTTTTCATCTGCAAGCACCGCCTTTGCTGCCACAAGCGCATCCTGGAAGGTTTTCCAGCTCTCTGCTGTATACGTATTACCTGTGTTGGTCACTGCTGCATAGGTATTGCACTTATTCGTAATCTCTGTACGGTCTACCGCAGCCGGTACCTCTGCCAGAGCCTGATATGCAAGATTCAGATTCTCTAAAGCTGCGTCTACAGCCGCCTGATCTGCTGCTGTATCATCCAGTACTGCCTTTGCTGCCGCAAGTGCATCCTGGAATTTCTTCCAGCTTTCTTCCGTATACCTGTTGTCCGTATTTACAATCTTTGCATACTCTTCATACTTTTCTGAAAGCCCTGTGTAATCTGTCTGCTCTTCTGCCTTACTTCCCATGAGGTCGATTTCTGCCAGTGTCAGCATATTGGCAATCTCTGTACCATCCCTTTTCACTGCCTTCAGGATGGTCACATCTGCACCGTCGGCTTCCTTATCATCCGCAAAACTAAAAGTAAACGTAGAGTAATCACTCCAGTCCTCATAAGAACCCGTCAGGTTTTTCGTGAATTCTTCCGAGGATGTTCCGTCTGCATAATTTACTTTTGCCTTAACAGCGGTCACATATCCGTTCGCCTTGTTTGCGTTATAAACGACAAGCTTACGCAGGGTGCCCGGCTTTTTCAGATTGAAATGCAGAGTTACCGGAAGGGTAACATACGCCGGAAGAGCCCCTGTATTGTCAAAATTCTGCTGAATATCCCACTTAAACTCAAAATCACGTCCTTTGTTTCCGTCAAACAATCCGTTGTAGCTGCCCTGCTGGATCATGGATGATACATTTGTACCGTTATCTGTCGGAAGCTTCTCATTTGTCATCGTGATGGCGAAATCACTCTGCTGATACTTCTGCTGTACAACCGGTGATTCCAGAGTTCCCTGAAGCACAGTGCCTTCTGTACTGTAATCCGGACCGATCAGCATACCGGCAGTCAGATCGATGGCATCCGTCCCGCTCAGAGACAGTGCTTTCTTTGCTTTCACAGTAACCGTCGCCAGTGTACCGCTTCCACTATACAGCGCTTTGTCACCACGATTTGCAAATGCCAGATTTACATACGCTGTACCATCTGCGTATGTCTTGTGAATCGACAGATCCTCCATGTCTTCGATGGCATTTGATTTCTGTACCGATACAAATTCAAGCACATCCGGATCATAGCTGATGACTTTTCCGGCCGCATTTACATTAAGTGTATCCTCTGCATAGAAATCAATCGTAAAGGTTTCACCTGCTGCGATTTCTGTCACGGAGGGCTGCAGGCCGACCGTACCGCTGACATTGCCCTTTTTCTTTGTGCCGCCATCCAGCTGGAACATGGTAAAGGCATAATCATATGCATCATAATAACCATTTCCATTGATATCGCCATAGCGCTTCTGGATCTGATTTACAAAGGTCTCATCCTTCACGCACATACCCAGGTAATTCTTCATATTCGTATAATCACCATCAGCTACCTCTGCATTGCCAAGGGTGCTTCCCACTGCAAAGCCCCTGGAATTTTCTTTTACATATGCCTTGATCTCACTTGCCGAGAAGAAGTTTCCTACAGCTGCCAGCGGAGTGAACCGGATATACCGGGCAGCTGCACCGACCGTCATTGTCTTTGTCTCTGCATTTGCATTCCAGTCAAATACCTTCGCCTCTGTCCAGGTTACTCCATCCAGGCTGGTTTCCAGACGCATCTTTGTCACAGTACCATTTCCGGCATCATCACGCGGATAATATTCGATTCTGTCAAACTCCCAGGCAAGGCCGTAATCTACTGTCAGTGTCTGTCCAATGGCATTATCCCCCGAGTGGAAACCTCCATCACCTGCCTGGAATTCCTTATCAAATGCCAGTTCTGCTCTGTGATTTCCATACAGCGTTCCCGTCCATTCAATGTTCTGAGGATCCGGTGTATCCTTCCACGGGTCATCTGCGGACGTAAATGTCTGTTCCTGACTCCAGGCAGAATATCCATCTGCATTTCTTGAACGCACCTTATAAGTATGGGAGGAACTGTAATCCAGATCAGTGTGGGTATACGTAAGCGCTGCTCCTGCAGTATTGATGATTCCATCCACCATAACCTCATAGGATGTGGCACCTTCCACTGCCGTCCAGTTCACAGTAATGCTGGACGGTGTCCTCGCTTCTTCATCTTCTGTAAGGGTCGGAACGCCAAGCCCTGTATTTTCCTTCTCTGCCGGAAGATTTCCATCATTTGCAAAGCCATCAATTACAAGGGTCTGATCCACAGCCTTTGCATCTGCTTTGGCAAACTTTACATAAAGCTTCGGTGCAACCTTAACATCTTTTACCATATTCTTGAATTCAGTTTCTTTCTCCGATGCATAGGTTTCGATTTCCGGTGCGGCATCGTAGAACCATACTGCTTTTCCTGCTTCCGGTACTGCCTGTTCAAAAGCCTCTTTTGTTGTTACTTCTGCTGTATTCAGCGCAGTTTCACCATTTTTAGCTGTGATGCCCGTCGGCTTCTGAGAAACATGTACTACAAAAGTGGTATTTTTATTCTGCTGATATCCTGTATAGGTTCCGGCAGATTTTTCTGCTGTCAGAGTGGCTGTAGTTCCGCTCACCTCCGAGGTGTAGGTGGTTGATACATGATCTCCATAGGAGATATTGTCAATCTTACCGTACTCTACATCTTCTGTAATCTCATTTTCAATGTATGTTCCGTCATCCTCAACAGCTGTATACTCCGTAGAGCCTGCCGGCCAGAATTCTACGATTCTGTTTGTCCTGTCAATCTCAGACGGTGAGTTGTTTTCCTCGTACTGCGGTATGATAGAACCATTCTTTACAAAGACCGGAAGCTTCCACAGAGGTGCTGCAAAGTTGTTCAGTGTCTGTCCGCCTCTGTACTGCTCGCCTGTAAAGAAGTCTACCCACACGGCATCCTTATCCGGCAGATAGATATTATTTCTCACATCATCGCCCGTACCTTGCGTATCCGCCGTGTTCTGATAGATCGGTGCAACCAGGAACTGTGAACCGAACATAAACTGATACTGCATGCTCCTGCTGAACGCATAAGGATCATCCGGGTATTCCAGGAACATTGCCCGGATCATAGGAAGTCCTGTATCCTGATTTCCGGTATTGATATTTGAGGAAGAATAGGCAGTCGTATACAGATAGGGCATCAACTTCGCCTTCGTCTTCAGATACATACGGTTAATACCTGTATACGGATCACCGAATGTATACGGCGTCTTCGCATAGCTTCCCCAGCCATCCATATTCAGCATTTCCTGGGTGAAGATCTTCCACTGATAATCTCTCGTTGACACGATCTTGTCTCCGCTGAAGATACCGTCCATATCACTTCCCACATTCGGATTTCCGCTCAGGGAGGTTCCGATGTAAGTCGGGATATGGAAACGGATATACTCCCAGTTTCCACCATACTGGTCACCTGTCCAGATGCTGTTGTATCTCTGAGAGCCTGCCCATCCATCCAGCGAAATAATATTCGGCCGGTAATTCACTGTCGTTGTTGCCGTATCATAAGCCGTCTTTACTCCGTCAAGCTGCATGGAGTATCCATATCCTACCCATGCCACATCCGTCTTCAGAGTGGTAACACCTGCCTGTACCTCTTTCTTAAAGTCACGCAGAAGCTGCCATTCTGTGTTCGGATTGGAATCCGGTACCAGATAACTCTGTGTCCAGAGTCCTGTCTCCACACCCTTTGTCTTTGCATAATCTGCAAAAGCTTTCAGATTCGCCACGTTGGCATCTACTGCCGCCAGACGCTCGGCGCTGCTGCTGCCATCTGTATTCACGCCGCCCGTCATTCCATAGCCGTTCTGTCCGTAGCCTGCACCGTAACCATCATTTGGCAGGAAGTAGCCCAGAGGCATATCATAGTCCACATACTGATCGATCACTGCTCTTGCGGAATACTTATAAGGTGTTGTTACATTCGGATATTTATCAGCAGCAACTGTTGGTCCTGTCCCGTTCAGTGACTCTGAAAACATGCCGTCTGACAGCTTATACCCTGCTGCCATTCCGCTCTCATAAATCGTCGTTCCTTCACTGGAGGCGGAATCGGTACCTTTGATCGTCCATGCCTTCTGTCCTGATGTATCTGACCAGGAGTCACGGTTGTATGCGTTCAGATGCCCTTCATAAAAAGCATACTCTGGAAGAAGTGCCGGGTTTCCGGTGACCTTGTAGTATCCCTGCAGAAGTTCCTGTGCCACGCCTCTTCCATCTGAAGCATCTGACACAAAATAATAAGCGTCAAATTCATTTTCCTCATGTTCCGCTGTAACAGTGCCATCTTTTGCTTTGCCAAAATCATAATCCCCGTCCCGGAAGGTATTTCTCAGAACGCCATAACCGCCCGTTGTGTAATAAAACGGATTGGGTGATGCCACACCTCCATCTGTCCATCCGCTCTCATTTGCGATGTGGATCTTCTCGCCTGTATGCACAAAGCGTCCGTTCTGCGTTCCTCCACCGTAGAAATTCTCATCTTCCTGTTTTACCAAAGTCTGCACCGTAGATGTTCCGTTAATGGAAAGCGCTTCTTTCTCTTCCATCACAGTTTTGGATCCGTCTTTGATGGTCATTTTTGCCGTATCCTTGTCAAAAATGACTGTCACATCCCCCGCCTTGACGGTAAAAGCATCTGTACTGCTTTCCACACTGGCTTCCGGATGTGCATACTTTACAGAAGTATCCGGGTATTGCTGGATCCGTGCCGCATGGCTGCTGCTCCTGGGCACCGCATAGTTGGAAAATTCTCCCGTCGGATCCACATTATAACGGAAAATCCCGTTATCCAGGAATGTAAGCTTTGCCTTCACATTATCATTGAAGGTAACCCAGACAATATTCACATCTGTCTTGTCCCGCTCAACTCCCTTCACTTCCGTCAGAGTCCCGGTAAAATCTGCAGCCTTTGTCGGCAATACCGGTGCCGCCGGCATAAGTGAGACTGTCAGTCCCAGAGCAATCATAAAAGCAATCGTCTTCTGCCCTGCCTTTTTTAAATGCCTTACCTTTCTCATTCTTCCTCTCCTTTTCATCACATGATGCCGGAGGCACTATGCTTTGCTTCCCGCATCGTTTATAAGTGCCATGATAGCTTTTATATTACTATATCTTTTGCACAAATTATTTACACTTTCCATTTTTTTTTTGACATTTTTGTCTAACATAAGCGGACAGATCTGCACGTTTCTCCTCCAGGGTAACTTTTCTGTTCCCCACAGCGTGTACTGACGCAGAATGCTCAGTGACAAATTTTCCGTATGATAACTTAAAACGCCGGCAGTTCATCAAAACTCTGATGAACTGCCGGCGAATTCTCTGTAAAAGGTATGCCAGGGCATACCTGAACTTTATCTGTAAATGATATCCTCACGTCCCGGACCATTGGAAACCATGGTGATCGGGAATCCGATCTGCTTCTCTACGAATTCCACATATTTTCTGCAGTTTTCCGGAAGGTCTTCGTATTTCCTGATGCCGCGGATGTCTGATTTCCAGCCCGGCAGTTTTTCAAGAACCGGTTTTGCTTTGGAGAGCTGTGCAGTCGTCGGGAAGTCTGTCGTCACCTGACCGTCGATCTCATATCCCACACATACCGGAATCTCATCCAGATATCCAAGGACATCCAGTACCGTAAATGCCACGTCTGTCGTTCCCTGCACACGGCAACCGTATTTCGTCGCTACACAGTCGAACCATCCCATACGTCTTGGACGTCCTGTTGTCGCTCCGAACTCTCCGCCGTCACCGCCACGCTTTCTCAGCTCATCTGCTTCTTCACCGAAAATCTCGCTGACAAACGCACCTGCTCCTACTGCACTCGAATAAGCCTTTACTACAGTTACGATCTTTTTAATCTCATATGGCGGAATGCCTGCTCCGATCGCACCATAAGCAGCCAGTGTAGACGAAGATGTTACCATCGGATAAATACCATGATCCGGATCCTTTAAGGAACCAAGCTGTCCCTCCAGCAGAATATTCTTTCCTTCTTTGATGGCATTCCAGAGATAGGCGGAAGTGTCGCAGACAAACGGCTCTACCATCTCCCTGTATCCATGCAGTTCTTCTAACAGTTCTTCCGGTTTCAGCGCCGGCTTGTGATACAGATGCTCCAGAATGACATTCTTCTGCTCACATACACGGACTGCCTTTTCTTTTAAAAGCTCCTCATCAAAAAGCTCACTTACCTGGAAACCGATCTTCGCATATTTATCTGAATAGAACGGCGCAATACCGGACTTGGTGGAGCCGAAAGACTTTCCTCCCAGACGCTCCTCCTCATACTGATCAAAGAGGATGTGATAGGACATCACGATCTGGGCACGATTCGATACCAGTATCTTAGGCATGGGAACGCCTCTGTCCACAATACTCTTAACCTCATTAAATAAAACAGGAATATTCAATGCCACGCCGTTGCCGATAATGCTGGTGGTGTGTCCGTAAAATACACCTGATGGCAATGTGTGAAGTGCGAACTTTCCATAATTATTCACAATGGTGTGACCCGCATTCGCGCCTCCCTGAAATCTTACGATGATATCCGCTTTCTCGGCAAGCATATCTGTGATCTTGCCTTTTCCCTCATCGCCCCAGTTTGCTCCTACAACTGCTTGTACCATATTACTTCCTCCCGTGGTTCAATCTCTCTGGCCGCTCATATCCATATTGAACAGACCCATAATAGTCAAATCCGGCTGTTCGAACAGCTTCCTTTTTAGTATACTACATTTTTTTCTATATGTAAAACTGATTTATTATACATTAATTTCCGCCTTTACACCCAGCAGCTCTTTGTTTTCCTCAAGAATCGGATTTACCATCTTCTTCAGGAAATTCTCCACCTGAAGCGGTGCACGTCCCACATATTTTGACGGATCCATGGTCTTTTTCAACTCATCCAGTGTAAGATTGAAAGCCGGATCTGCCGCGATGAGTTCAAGGAGATTATTCTCTCTTCCCTCAACCTTTACGTTCCTTCCTGCTTCCATGGAAAGCTCGCGAATGCGCTCGTGCAGCTCCTGTCTGTCTCCTCCGGCTTTAACGGCATCCATCATAATATTCTCTGTTGCCATAAACGGGAGCTCGGACATCAGACGCTTTTCAATGACCTTCGGGTATACCACGAGTCCGTCTACAACATTCAGGCAGAGATCCAGAATACCATCGACTGCGAGAAATCCCTCTGGAATCGACAGTCTCTTATTTGCCGAATCATCCAGCGTTCTTTCAAACCACTGTGTCGCAGAAGTGATGGCCGGATTTAAAGCGTCTGCCATCACAAAACGGGAAAGGGAAGCGATTCTCTCACTTCTCATCGGATTTCTCTTATATGCCATCGCAGAGGATCCGATCTGCGTCTTTTCAAAAGGTTCTTCCACTTCTTTTAAATGCTGAAGCAGACGAATATCATTGGAAAACTTATGTGCACTTGCAGCGATGCCCGCCAGCACATTCACGACTCTGGTATCGACCTTTCTTGAATAGGTCTGGCCTGATACCGGATAGCACTCCCTGAATCCTATCTTTTCTGCGATCATCGGATCGATCTTATCAATGGTCTCCTGATCACCGTCAAACAGCTCCAGAAAGCTGGCCTGTGTTCCTGTTGTTCCTTTGGAGCCAAGCAGCTTCATTGTACCAAGTACGTGCTCCAGATCCTCAAGATCCAGAAGGAACTCCTGCATCCACAGAGTTGCACGTTTTCCAACGGTGGTCGGCTGTGCCGGCTGAAAATGTGTAAATGCCAGCGTCGGCTGGTTCTTGTACTCATCTGCAAACTTTGCCAGCTCTGCGATAACATTTACCAGCTTTTTCTTCACCAGCTTCAGCGCCTCAGTCATAACGATAATGTCTGTATTATCACCCACATAGCAGGATGTCGCACCCAGATGAATGATTCCCTTTGCTTTCGGGCACTGAACACCGTATGCATACACATGCGACATAACATCATGACGGACGATCTTCTCTCTCTCTTTTGCCACTTCATAATTAATATCCTCGGCATGAGCCTTCAGCTCTTCGATCTGCTCATCGGTAATATTCAGTCCCAGCTCTTTCTCTGTCTCTGCAAGTGCGATCCAGAGCTTTCTCCATGTGCGGAACTTCATATCCGGTGAAAAGATATACTGCATTTCTTTGCTGGCATAGCGCTCAGACAATGGGCTTTGATATCTGTCTGTACTCATCTGTTCTCTCCTTTTATCCCGGGAGCTGCTTCGTCTCCCTGATCTTCAAGTTAAATGCTCCCACCACTTAAATCAAAGATTTTGAAGTGGGAGCTTCCTGTTCAATGGCCCTCATGAGCCAAGTATCTGCAGGCTATCCTCGCGTGTCCCGCGATTGTTTTTTGCCCGGATACGGGCATTTCTATCTGTTTGTCCGGTTACGGACGTATTTCTTTCATATGATCAGCCTCCTTATGTTTCCGACTGATTACATTATAGCACTATCCGCGACGCAGAACAAATGTTCTTTTCTATTTATTGATAGAGTTGTGTCTATCTGGCAATTCATCTCACCACCTGCTATTGTTTATTCTATTTTTCGTAATTCCCGCGAATGTCTTCCGCAGGTGGTTCCATAGGGTACTCACCTGTGAAACACCCTTTGCAGATAGGCAGACCGTCTACCATCTCCTCAAGACGGTCAATGCTTAAATACCCAAGAGAATCTGCACCAATCAGCTGCCGGATCTCTTCCACTGTCCGGTTATAAGCGATCAGCTGCTCTCTCGCCGGGACATCCGTACCAAAATAGCACGGCCACAGGAATGGAGGCGAACTGACTCGCATATGTACCTCCGTGGCTCCCGCCTCCTTCAGCATACTTACGATCCTGTCACTGGTCGTTCCTCTGACAATGGAATCATCGATCATGATGACTCTTTTGCCTTTCACAGCTTCCTTCAATACATTCAGCTTTACACGCACGCTGGATTCCCTGCTGCTCTGCCCGGGCTTGATGAATGTTCTTCCCACATATCCGTTCTTTACGAATGCTGTACCATAAGGGATTCCCGACTGCAGAGAATACCCGAGTGCCGCTGCATTTCCGGATTCCGGTACCCCCACCACAAGGTCGGCATCCACCGGTGAGTCGATTGCCAGATATCTTCCTGCCATGATGCGTGAATGATAAACGCTCACACCGTCGATATGACTGTCCGGTCTTGCAAAATAGATATACTCAAAGATACATCTGGCCTCTTTCTTTGCGGGAAGACACATGCTGGTATCTGACCGGATGCCGTCCTTTGTGATCGTTACGATCTCACCCGGCAGTACATCACGCACAAACTCTGCTCCTATCGTATCAAGGGCACAGCTTTCCGATGCCAGGATATAGGCATGATCTCTTTTCCCGATACATAAAGGCTTAAATCCATAAGGATCTCTGGCTCCCATCAGCTTTCTCGGCGACATGACAACCAGAGAGTAGGCACCTTTGATCTTTTTCATGGCCTTTGCCACGGCCTCCTCAGCAGTTGCAGAAGTGACACGAGCCCTGGCAATATGATAGGCGATCACCTCAGAATCAATGGTCGTCTGGAAGATCGCACCGCCGTATGCCAGTTCCTTGCGAAGCTCGGGCGTATTGATCAGATTTCCATTGTGTGCAAGTGCCAGAGTTCCCTTGATATAATTCAGAACCAGTGGCTGTGCATTCTCTCTGGTGCTGGCTCCGGCTGTAGAATAACGTACATGTCCGACACCGATATCGCCCTTCATGCCTGACAGTTCCTCTCCGGTAAACACCTCATTGACGAGCCCCATGCCTTTGTAGGACTGTACCTGTCCCTTGGGTCCCTGTGTATCGCTCACTGCGATACCGCAGCTTTCCTGTCCCCGGTGCTGCAATGCAAATAGTCCGTAATAGATCGTTGATGCCACATCATTGCCGTCAAAATCATAGATGCCAAAAACACCGCACTCTTCTTTCAGCTTCTCTGTTTCCGCTTTCTGGTCATGTATATTTCGCATATTATCACTCCGTCCACATTCTTATGTTCTGATACGGTTATGTCTTCTGTCCTGCCGGAGTTATCCGGCGTGGGTGTACTGATCCTCACACCATAGCAAGTATATAACAATGTAATCTATAAAGCAAGTTCGAAGTTCGATAAAATCTTTACTGTTCACTCCGTGACCAGTAACATAAAATCTCAAACCGTCCCGTATTTTCCGAGAAATTCCTTTGTCCTCTGGTTGTTTGAGTTAAACAGCTCCTCCGGTGTTCCCTGCTCTGCAATGATTCCGTGCTCCATAAAAATAATATGATCTGCCACATTTCTTGCAAAATTCATTTCATGGGTAACGATTACCATCGTCATATGCTCTGCCGCCAGATTCTTAATGACCTTCAGGATTTCCCCTGTCAGCTCCGGATCCAGTGCTGAAGTCGGTTCATCGAAAAAGAGGATCTTCGGATTCATCGCCAGCGCCCTTGCGATCGACACACGCTGCTGCTGACCACCTGACAGCTGATAAGGGTAAACGTCTGCCTTGTCGCCCAGCCCCATCTTTTCAAGCAGTTCCATGGCCTGTTTTTTTACTTCCTCTTTTTCCCGTTTCTGTACATGGAGCGGCGCATCCATAATGTTTTTTAAGACTGAAAAATGAGGAAACAGATTGAAATTCTGAAATACCAGCCCGTAATATCCCTGCATCCTGCGGATATCGGCAGGCTTTGCGTAGACCGCCTTTCCTCCTTCACTTCTCACAGCCTGTTCTCCCAGATAGAACATCTCACCATCATCCATGGTCTCCAGCATGGTGGCACAGCGCAGAAGCGTGGACTTACCGGAGCCCGATGGTCCGATGATCGCAAGAACCTCTCCCTTTTCTACTGTCAGGGAAATATCCTTTAATACCTTAAGATCCCCGAACTGCTTCTTAACATGGTTCATTTCCAATAGCTTCATAATCAGTCCTCCTATCTGTAGTAATTGAGCTTCTTTTCGATATATTCCATCACATAAGCCACCAGGAAATTAAAAACATAATAGAAGATTCCGGCTGCCACATACGGAATCATACTGGTACTTGAAGAAGCCAGCGCCTTTGCAATCGTAAACATTTCCGACACTGCGATAACCATAGAAAGAGAAGTGTCCTTTACCAGTGTGATCACCTCATTGGTGACAGAGGGAACGATCCTTTTGATCACCTGCGGGAGAATAATGCGCAGAAATGTCTGGCTTTTTGTGTAACCCAGAAGCTTAGCCGCCTCATATTGTCCTACCGGCATAGACTCGATTCCTCCACGGTAGATCTCGGCAAAATAGGCTGCATAATTCAGTACAAATCCGATGATCACAGCTACAAACCGGTAAGATGGCCTAATATTGATCCCCAGCAGATAATACGGTCCGAAATAAACAACCATTACCTGCAGCATCAGCGGCGTGCCACGCATGATCGATATGTAAATCTTTGTAATATTTCGAATGATTCCATTCTTAGCCATTCTTCCAAACGTCACCAGCATGCCAAGGGGCATGGAAAACAATAGAGTCAGTCCAAATATTACAACTGTCGTCATCATTCCCCCCGCCAGTTTTGAAAGCATCATCCCATAATCCATCTTCAAATCCTCCCGCTTTACCAGAAAAGTAACTTGCTCGTAACTGTGAAGGTACTGAACAGTTACACTATTATTTATAAATCTGCATGACTCTGAACAGTTACTTAGAAAAAGGACTGTTGCCTGAATGCAACAGTCCTGTGATAACTGTTTCTTATTTACCGATCGTAGTAATATCTTTTCCGAACCACCTGTCTGAAATCTCAGCCAGCGTTCCGTCTGCTGCCATTTCTTCCAGTGCCTTCTGTACCTGGTCACGCAGCTCCTCATTGCCCTTCTTAAAGCCTACACCATACTCCTCTGCTGCCAGAGTCTCATCCAGCACTACGAAATCTGCCTGTCTCTGTTCGATCTGATAGCTTGCAACCACATCATCCATGGCAATGGCATCTACCGCACCGGACTCCAGATCCATAAATGCTGTATTGTAATCTGCTACAGTGATCAGCTGTCCAAAGGAATTCATAAGATCCGGATCATCATTCAGAGCAGCTTCTGCACTGGAATCTGTCTGCACATCAACAATCTTTCCTGCCAGATCAGCTGTTGAAGAGATACCGGAATCCGCCTTTACTACAAACACCTGATTATTCTCCATATACGGCTCACTCCAGGTATAATCGTCCTCACGTCCGTTGATGGTAAATCCGTTCCAGATGCAGTCGATCGTACCGAACTCCAGCTCCATATCCTTCGCATCCCATGCGATCGGCTGATATACGATCTCTTTGCCCAGACGGTTAGCAACCTCTGTTGCCAGATCCAGGTCAAATCCTGTAAACTCGCCATCCCCACCTACAAAGCCCATTGGCGGAAAATCCTGGTCAAATCCTACGGTAAAGGTATCACCTGCTGCTGTATCTGCTGTATCCTCTAATGCAACCGTCTCATCTCCGGCTGCTTCTGTATCAGCCTCTGTAACTGCATCTGTTGCCGGTGCCTCTGTCTCTGCTTTCTTTGAACCGCATCCTGCTGCCATAACTGCAACCATAGATGCAGCTAACATCACACTGATGATCTGCTTTTTCATAATACTTCCTCCATTATCTGTATCTTTCGGTATCTTTACTGATTGAGCACTCTAATGTGATAAATCAGCAAACACATACTAACATAGATTCCCGAAACTGTCAACTGCATATATAGAAGTGATCGGCTCTCGCCCTATAGATTTATAAAATTTGCCTCCGGTGAGCAAGCTCCCCAAGGCAAATATTTATAAATCTGCATGACTCTGAACAGTTACCACGTCAGGTTTCTGGTCACGGAGTAAACAGTAACAAGTAATCATATTGCTAGCACACACTTTTATGGTAGCTTTCTCTGATCTGTTTCAGAAAATCCTCGGGCTTTAATTTCTTCAGTGCCTTCGGGACTTCTGCCCGGATGTACCCGGCATTTTTTGATTCGATCCTGTCAATCTGCTCTCTTGGCACTGACAGTTCTTTCAGTCTCCTGCGATAGGCCTCCCTGTCCATAAACAAAGGAAGCAGAGAGAGATAGCGGTTCCAGGTGGTTGCAGAACGGACGATTCCATAGGACTGCCACAGACAGTCTGCTGCCTCTTCAAACAAAAACAATTTGCCATATGCCGCTGCCATGCTGTCAAGAACCGCAGCATAAAACTGGATTCCCAGGTTTCCCGGATTCCTCTCTTTTAAGATCTGATAGTACTCCCGAATGGCATTGCCGTACATTTCGTATTTCATCAGATAGTCTGCTTTCATCTTCCTGCGCAGATCCTCCGGCTGTATTTCCATACTGGAGATCTGCTCCTGCACTTTTCGATATTCGTCTGCCGAAAGGTATTCGATCTCTTTAAATACTGCAAAAATAAATCCGGCAATACGTCCTTCCCGTGCCTCCGCGAGACGCTCTGTCAGCTTCCGGTACAGCTTCGTAAGTCCCAGCTCATCCCTGATCCAGTTACAGAGAGTCTCATTTACAAGTGTGTCATCCACCAGATAAATATTCTGCTTCAGATAGAAGCACAGCTCCTCTATCGTGTAGATATTGGTACTGATGCTCTCAATATAATACGGATTCTTTGCTTTTCTCACCTGGCACAAATGAAAACCACTCATACTGACCTCCTTTCTACAGCTCGATGACTGCTTCCCATATTTTCCCTGTACTTCTGTACAGTTCACCGAAACCCATATCCTCAAGTCTTACCCGGCACCTGTTCTTTGCCGGAAATGTCAGCTCCATATGGATTCTTGTAGCCCGGTTCGGACGTCCGGGAAAATCCGTCATCTCTATCGTATGTACCTTCTTTTCTCCATGGATACTGCCTGACAGAAGTACCAGCTCTTCCGTATCATCCGGAATAAACTCACACTCATAGTATGCCATATAATAGTTGATCCCGGCATTGATCATATTCACATAGCTCTCCGTTCCCCTTTGAAGCATCATCATGCCGATATTATGCTCGATCATATCCGGCCCCGCATAAAGAAAACTTCCAAGAGGCTGCATCCCTGACAGATGCATGGCACCATAGCATGCACCTTTGGAATAAAGATTTCTTCCCTGAAAAACCTTTCGCCTGAAGCACAGATATTTCAGAGATTCCTTCTCCCAGCTCTGATCAAAAG
This sequence comes from uncultured Blautia sp., assembly GCA_900539525.1. GTDB lineage: Bacteria > Bacillota > Clostridia > Lachnospirales > Lachnospiraceae > Hominisplanchenecus_A. The sequence goes on along the minus strand of UQCM01000009.1, from coordinate 44,060 downwards.
ACTCGCCAACCAGATACACGGAGGAAAATGCATCACTTCCCATAATCTTCTTAGCCAGCTCCAGAAAACGGATATCCTTCATCCTCTTCCAGTGCTCCGGCTTGCGGCTTCCTCTCACCTTTGCATCCAGACAGATGCGTCCTCTGTTTTTAACCTTTACAAATGCAGGCTTTGTCGTATTGTCGATACTCAGCTCATATCCTGTTATGTAGTCCTTTTCATATTCAAATAATGCAACCTTATAGCGCCACAGATCTTTTCTCTGACTTAATGCATAATAGTAAAAGCTTTCCAGATGATCCTGCAGATAAATCCTGTTACGCGGGATATCCAGCATTTCCAGTGCACTCCGGATCTCATGAATCCAGACCGGCCGTACCTTCTCCATCGTTACCATCACAGAAATATCCTGCATCGGACCTACTGCCGAAAGTTTTTCGAAGCACATCTTGAAAAAATTTGACAGCAGCGCAGTACCAAGCTCTGCCCCCTGCTCAATGAGCGGAAACAAATCCCTTGGTGTAGGTATCTGATATTTTTCTTCTCCGGGAACAGAGCTGACCGTCATAGGCTCCGTATTATTCTTATGATAAAAGGTAAGTATCGAGGAGTCACGTCCGAGATCAAACCCTATGACTACCTCATTATATTCCATTGCCATATTCGCCTCCGAAACTATTCGTTGCACGGAAAAATGTGATCTGCCAGACATTTCTGCTCCAGATAAAGCTCCATCACATGTTTTACCGCCTTTTCGTCTCTGTCATCCAGAGCTTTTGCCAGCCGGTTGATCAGATCATAGCAGGAATGATCCCCGGTACTGCTGTTGCTGCAAAAGCTAAGCGTCTGATCGTTCTTCTCTTTTCTGGTACCATTTTGTTCCTCCTGAATACTGTAATGAACGGTTTCTCCGTAGAACAGGGTAAATTCCTTCACAAAGATTCCTTCATATACATTTTTCATAGGCTCGGAGATTTCTCTGGTCTTTTCTCCGTCTGATTTTTCCAGATACCATGTTAGCGTCACTGTGGCCCCGGGATTGGTACGATACTCCACATAACTCTTATCCTGTATCTGGAATGGCCGGGTCAATATCCGGTCAAATTTCTGATAAAAAGCAAACTGCATTCCTCCATAGTAGAATTCCTCCAGGAGCTTCTGCACGTTTTCCTGCTGTTTTTCTGTCAGGGATGCACTCGCTGCATACCATCGAAGCAGAGCCAGCAGACATACCCGTGGCTGAATCTTTTCTCTCTCATAAGCCTGTTCTATATATGTAAATACCTGATCACCTATCGTCTCCTCACGGACAAAATAATCATAGGCACGGCTGATCGCATATGCTTTCAAAAGCTTCTTCTTACCCATCTTCCGCCTGTAGGACGCAAAAATTTCTTCTGTCTGTCCGGCTTTACATCGCATGAAAACCAATACCAGAAGGATCTTTTCCTCCAGTTCAAAAGTTTCCAGTTCAAACTGCTTTCCTGCTCTCCAGAGACGTTTCATGTTCTCGATCGGACCGTCATAGTATTTTACCAGGTAGGATAACACTGTCTCATCATATTTATCATTCACAAAGCAATGCCAGCAATTGGAGAGAAGCATTTCATCTTCATCGAATTCCTTACTGATAATCATCCGGCTGCACATACGGACCAGCACGCCGCAGTCCACATCTTCCGCTCCGTAGACTTCCGTCAGTTCGAAAGCCTCCCGGCTCATCCCTTCCGATACCAGCAGCTCTGTCAGCTTCCTCTTCCCAATTAAAACAAACTGACCGGGCTCTATTTCATGAAGAAAATCATATAAGGATTCTGACTTCGGATTATGATAATAATAATCGAGAATCTCCTGTCGTATCTTTTCCCTGAAACTCTCCCTGATCTCTTTCATATCCAGGAGGCTGCAAAAATCCTTAACATTTTCTTCCCTGACCGGATGCTTCTCATCCATAGTTCTGCATACATAAAGGATTATCTCCGGGCATTTTGGTGCCAGTTCTCTGCAAAGACTGATCAGTTCAGGTTCATCAAGCAGCCGAACCATCTCAACTGGCTGTAAGGACGGATACCTGTATCCCTTTTCATCCTCAATCAGAATCTCATAGTCATCCGTATATATCTGGACCACTGCTTTTTTTCCTGTCAGAGAGACCCTCTGCTCTCCCTTTAGCTGTCGATGGATCACAACTGCAAATTTCGCATTCGGATCATCACTATGTATTTCACAGGAAAATAAGACTGCTGCAAGCTGTTTGGCCATCCGCTCATTTAGTACAGATCGATTTAAAAAGGTACGGTAGATAACGGCCAGTTCACGATTGATACGCCCGGCAGCAATCTGATCCACCATAAATTTTTCAATGATCGGGCGGTAATTCTGGAACGTTCGGGGATCTTTTTCGCGATTTTCAATCACATTTGCATATACCTGCGCTTTCTTCCGGTAATCCAGTGTATTATTATAGGCAAAATACATTCTGACCATTCGCGGAAGCTCAACCTTACTCTCCGGATCCAGAGATTTCACATAGTACTCATAGAGTCCGGTAATTCTAAGATCCGCCTCCACCGCTTTTTCGTACCACTCAAAATACTCTCCACCCTCTTTGTTTCCCTTGATCAGAAGACGGCATATCGCACCCGCCAGTCCGTCTGATGGTTTTATCTGATAGCATTTTTTCAAAATCTCATATAATTCTCCAGAATACTCTCTGTTCCTGGAAGCCAGATCACCCACCTGCATGATGATTTCATTATTCAACAGTTCCTCTCTGCTGATAAATCGCAGAAGGCAGCGTTCAAACTCTCCGAATTTTTTAAGCAGGAGCGGACTTTTTTCAATAATCTTATATGCTTCCAGATACATGATCCTGCTCCTGCAGCCGCACAGAAACTGCCTCCGGATCACCTCAAGCCTTTCTGTCAGATGAGAAACCAGGTTTTCCTGTAAATACATCAAAAACCACTGCAGTATCCAGTTCTCCTGATTCTGCCCGAGCAGCTCCAGCAGTCTTTCCTCAACATAGTCGACATACTTGCGGTCTTTGTTATAGAAGGTCGTCAGATACAGGTAATATCCCTGTAGCTCGGGAATCGCTGCAATTTCCCTGTTTCCCTGTAATTCTGACAAAAGAATGCATCCATCCTCTTCCCTGCCTGATGCAAAGCAAAGATGTGCCCGGTACAACTCGACCATAAGTTCTGCACCGCCGGCTCTTCGATATTCATCCAGATCCTCCTGTGATACTTCCACCCATTCCTTCAGACTGATTCTGTTCAGTCGAAACGCAAGGTATCTCTCCAGAAGGCTTTTTATTCTTTTCTTCTGCTCTCTTCGTTCCAAAGAAGACGCATTGTGTGAAGATTTCACCACCGTTATCTCACATACCAGTGTCTGAAACGAACTCTTTATACGAATCCGTCCATAGTTATTTCCCGCATGAAGTTTCTCCGGGCAGATCAGATAGTTCAGGCAACAGGAACTCCCGATAAAATCATCCGTCGTAACCGACTGTCTTTCCGGCTGAATAAAATCTGCGTCAGAAGAAATATCCAGCTTCTGAAATCCCCAGCTGTCCTTTAAGATCGTCAGAGACTCCTGCTGCACCTGGTCGGAGCTGTCCAGGCACACTTTCGACTCTCCCAGTGAGAACTTCACTCTTTCTTTGCTGTGAATACCGATCAGAAACTCCTCCATATCCTGACAGCCAGATGGCTTCATCTGCAGCCCTTCATAGAGAGGCATCCATCGGGGTGCCTGCCCGGAAAGAATTTTCAAGAAACCGTCTGAAAGAAAGATCGAGTACGCTTTCTGAAAATCCTCTTTTGCAATTTTGATGAAATCATCCAGACTGTCGATTACCTCTGTTGAAGTCTTTACGACACTTTTGGCGATCTCAATATGATAGGGCACCTGATATTCTCCCCGATTTGAGCAGATTGTGAATGCGCCTTCGAGTACATCTCCCTCGTTCATTCCTGTACTGTCCAGCTCATAAATGATCTTTTCCCTGATTCCATCAAAATCAGAGGGCTCATATCCCATCCGTGGACTGCTGGAATAGATAAAGCCCTTCATTTTTTTCTGGTCTTCACTTTCTACGGTAAATTCTCCGCGAAATGCCGCCCCTTTCCGGAGGACTGCATGGATTCTCGCCTGCGAAATCCGCATGGGTGATGGTTCATATTCAAATTCTTCGTTTAATAACTGTTCGATTCTTTTCTTCAAAATATTCACCTGTCTACTTCAGTATTTTTTTCAGTTCATCCATAAACGTATTCACGTCTTTGAACTCACGGTACACAGAGGCAAACCGTACATAGGCTACAGCTTCAAGATCTTTAAGCTTGTCCATAACGATTTCTCCGATCAGATTACTTTCGATTTCTCTCTCCTCCCGGTTAAACAGCTCTGTCTCCACGTTGTCCACCAGTTCATTGATTTTCTGAACAGGAATCGGTCTTTTATAACATGCACGCAAAACACCCGCCTCGATCTTGGAACGGTCATACTCTTCTCTGCTCCGGTCCTTTTTAATGACAATCAAAGGAATCGTTTCAACCTTCTCATAAGTGGTAAAACGCTTCCCGCACTCATCACACATCCTGCGCCGTCTGATGGAATAATTATCATCAGCCGGCCTGGAGTCCACGACTCTCGTATTATCCTGGTTACAAAATGGACACTTCATTCTTTTCCTCCCTGATCGTAACTGAAACAGTATCCTTCTGATTCTTTTCCTTAGTTATACCCCAATTTCCTGTATATTGTCAATGAAAAACACCTCGAATTGGCTGACACGCACATGAACAGTAACTGTTACGATTCACATGTCAGCCAAGTAGAGGTGTTTTTTGTTTTTCTAATCCAGATAAGCCCGCATCAGTCGCAGTGCATTTTTTTCCAGCCTGCTTACCTGTGCCTGCGAGATGTGAATTTCATTGGCCACTTCCATCTGAGTCTTGCCTTCATAGAAACGCATTTCAATAATCATTTTTTCGCGTTCTCCAAGCCGTTTAATTGCTTCATTTAAAGCAATTGATTCTACCCATTTCTCCTCTTTGTTTTTGCGGTCGCTGATCTGATCCATTACATAGAGGGTGTCACCGCCTTCGGTGTAAACGGGTTCATAGAGGCTCACAGGTGTCTGAATGGCATCCATGGCGAAGACGATATCCTCCTTTGAGATTCCGATTTCCTCAGCAATCTCATGAATTGTCGGTTCCTTCAGATTCTTTCTCATATAGTTTTCTTTTGCATAAATTGCTTTATAGGCGGTATCTCTTAAAGACCTGCTCACACGAATGCTGTTGTTATCCCTCAGATATCTGCGGACTTCACCGATGATCATCGGTACCGCATAAGTGGAGAATTTCACATTCAAGGTTGCATCGAAATTATCAATCGCTTTAATGAGCCCGATGCATCCGATCTGAAACAAGTCATCGGCATTCTCATTACTGCTCCCAAAACGTTTGATCACACTTAGTACAAGGCGCAGATTTCCCTTAATATAAAGTTCACGCGCCTCCATATCCCCTTCTTTGATACGCGCAAAAAGCGCTTCCTTTTCTTCGTTAGATAAGAGTGGAAGCTTGGATGTATTTACACCGCATATCTCAACCTTATTAAGAGCCATCATGTAATCCTCCTGTCAAATGGTATAATAAAATGGTTCACATTATGGCTCTTACATATTCATGTAAGGCTAAAATTTTATAAAGTTTTAGCCCTTGACAGAATGGATGTCGTAATAAGCTTACTCGCATTTTTTCTGACACTCATCTTCATTTATTTCAACAAGAATTATGTCATTTCCAATTTGTCTGATACATTTCCACGGGATGATGAATTCCGTGTCACGGCCAAGAAAGGAGCAGAGCTTTCCAGGTCCGGGAATGATGAGAAATAGAATACAGCCTGATTTTGGATCAATATCTACATCACCGACACATCCAAGAGAACGGCAGGTACAGATATTAATTACTTCTTTTTGACGGAGATCACAGATACGCATAATAACCTCATTGGAAGAGAAATTATTACCATTATACGCAAAGAAACGTGAAAGAATACAAAAAAGAATCCTGCAAAACAGGATTCTTTTTATCCGGACACTAATGTGTTTCCGGAAGCGGCTTTCGTCCAAATACATAACGCGGCCTGTAGATCAGATAATAGCAGGCTGCATTCAGTATCAGTGCAGTAACGACATCAATGACTGTATGCTGTTTTAAAAATACCGTGGCGCATACGATCAGAATAGCCAGAACATTGGAACAGCGCACGACCCAGATCTGTTTCTTACATGCTTCACAATCCGCGACTGCAATCGCCACAGCAATCGAATTAAACACATGAATACTCGGCAGTACATTTGTAGGGGTATCAATGCTGTAAAGGAACCTCACCATATCTACAAAAACATTCTCATGCTCAAAATGCCAGGGTCTGAGTGAATGTCCGTTCGGAAATACCAGCGAAACCACGAGAAAAAGCGTCATTCCGATTCCCAGAGTCATAATCAGACGATAATACTCGATCAGGTGATTCTTTCTTAATCCAAAATAAACTACTGCTCCGGCAACATAGAAAAACCAGAGGAAGTAAGGTACAATAAAATACTCACAAAACGGAATAAAATCATCCAGACGCGAGTGAAGAATATAGATATGCACCCCTGAACGTTTCTCCACATATCCGAATATCAGCATATAAAAAATGAAATACACGGGCACGATCAAAAAGTGCCTGTACTGCTTTATCCATTTCATTAAATCATCTCCTGCCTGACAACACTTTATGTTTGCACACTTTTATCGGCATGATTATAGCACTTTCTTCCAATTTAAATCAATACTGTTTCGATTTATTTAAGAATTTTACGGAAACATTAACAAAACAGACAGGCACTGCAATCAAACAATGCCTGTCTGTTTATTAGCTGTCAAAACTGGTTTACGGATTGTTGCACGAGTATTTTCAGGATTTACAATGTTTCAATAAATCTCATGAAGTTCTTACGCCCCGTCTCGTCGCACTTATAGACGCCTGAACACTCCAGAACCTTCATGAATACATTTCCTACCTCCTGCTGAAGGATATCCATGACATTTTCTTTTGTAAATCCATCGTATTTTGGAGAGAATTCGTCTACCCAGTCTGCGTGCTTCTCCAGTATCTCATTTGAACGCACATCCTTACCATCTGCCAGATATTCTGCAAGAAGCTCAAGCTCTGATTTCAGTCTTGCCGGAAGAACTGCCAGTCCCATTACTTCAATCAGACCGATGTTCTCCTTTTTGATATGATGCAGCTCTGCATGCGGATGGTAAACCCCCATCGGGTGCTCTTCTGTAGTAATGTTATTGCGGAGCACCAGATCCAGTTCATAGATATCACCGCGCTTTCTCGCGATCGGAGTAATCGTATTATGAGGTTCTCCGTCTGTCTCTGCGAAAATAAACGCTTCCTCGTCTGTGTATCCTCTCCATGCACTCAGAATATGATCTGCAAATGCCACCAGCCTCTCGGTATCTCCACTCTGAAGACGGATCACAGACATCGGCCATTTCACGATTCCTGCTGTTACATCCTCAAATCCCTCAACGGTAAAGTTTGATTCTACCGGAGCCTTTGCCATGGCAAATTCATAACAGCCTCCCTGGAAATGATCGTGGCTCAAAATAGAGCCTCCTACGATTGGAAGATCCGCATTGGAGCCTACGAAATAGTGCGGGAACTGACGTACAAAATCCAGCAGTTTTGCAAACGTATCACGCTCGATCTTCATTGGTGTATGCTCGGAATTGAACACGATGCAGTGCTCATTGTAATATACATAAGGTGAATACTGGAATCCCCAGGGTTTTCCATTTACCGTAATCGGTATTACCCGGTGATTCTGCCTTGCCGGATGATTAGTACGTCCTGCATATCCGATATTTTCCATACAGAGCTGACATTTCGGGTATCCGCTCTGCTTTGCAAGCTTCGCTGCTGCGATTGCCTTGGGATCCTTTTCCGGCTTGGAAAGATTGATCGTAATATCCAGATCCCCGTATGGCGTGGATGTCATCCACTTTCTATCTCTTGCAATGCGGTAACGGCGAATATAGTCCGTGTCCTGGCTGAACTTATAGTATGCATCTGTGGCAGCCTTTGGAGACTGTGCATACAGCTCCTGGAATCTGCGGATGACCTCATGAGGTCTTGGTGTCAGAAGTCCCATCAGCTTCGTATCAAACAGGTCACGATATACGATGCTGTTATCCTCCATCAGTCCATTCTCAGCAGCAAAATCCAGAATTTCTGCCAGCGTCGATTCCAGATCAACATCTGTATAGTTCTCTTCCGGTTCCTCGTATTCGTCAAGCTTCAGTGCTTCAAGAAGCTCATTGGTGGTAAAGAGCTTATCTTCCTCCGAGATCAGTCCGGTTTCCAGACCGTAAGTTACCAGTTTTTTAATGCTTTCATAAATCACGGCAGACTCCTCCTTCTATCTTCTATTTTTTATCTTCTATAATCTGACAGGACCGTCACCAATCTCTACTACATAGAAATCAGCAGCATATCCAATCTTCGCTTTGTATGCTTCCCCGACATTTTTCTTAAAGTTCTCAATGGCATCATCTTCTACGATGCTGACAGTACATCCTCCGAATCCGGCGCCTGTCATACGGGAACCGATCACACCCGGCTGCTTCCAGGATTCTTCAACCAGTGTATCCAGTTCAATACCTGTCACTTCATAGTCATCTCGAAGTGAAACATGAGAGGCATTCATAAGCTCACCAAAGAGACGAATATCATCTGACTTCAATGCCTCCACTGCACGCAATGTTCTCTGATTCTCATATACGGCATGTTTTGCACGGCGCACACGCACTTCATCTGCGATCGCACCTTTGTTTGCCTCGAACTCTTCCTCTGTGAGCTGTCCAAGGTTGTCTATCTTAATCACCTTCTGCAGTTCAGCAAGAGCTGTCTCACATTCGGAACGTCTTTCATTATATTTTGAATCACCAAGACCACGCTTTTTATTGCTGCATGCAATGACAATCTTTGCTCCCTCCAGATGAATCGGTGCATACTGATACTCCAGATTGCTGGTGTCAAGGAAGATCGCATGATCTTTTTTACCCATAGCGATTGCAAACTGATCCATAATACCACAGTTTACACCATTGTAATGATTTTCAGAATACTGTCCGATCAGTGCCAGATCCTGGTTCGTAACATCAAACCCGAACATATCCTTTAATATGTAGCCGGTCAGAACCTCAAGAGATGCAGAGGAAGATAATCCTGAACCATTTGGAATATTACCGTAGATTACAATATCCAGACCATTTGGAATCTCCATTCCACGCTGCTCGAATGCCCACATCACTCCTTTTGGATAGGCTGTCCAGATATTCTCTTTTCCAGGTGCCATTTCCAGAAGACTGGTCTTTATCACACCCTGACGTTCAAAATTCATGGAATAGAAGCGCAAATCTTTATCTTCACGTTTTCTTGCTACCGCATAGGTTCCGATTGTCAGAGCACATGGAAATACATGTCCGCCATTGTAGTCTGTATGCTCACCAATCAGATTGACACGGCCCGGTGCGAAATAAGCCCGAATATCGCCTTCACCCCCAAAAAGCTCTTTAAATTTCCCCAATAACTGTTCCTTCATTTCGCTTCTCCTTTAACTTTTGAATATTTTGAATTAAAACAATATTATTGTTTTTAAACACAAAAAATGTTTCTAAAATCATTATAACATATTTAACAAGATTGTAAAGTGCATAATTAACATTAGTACTGGTCAGGGGACTGAAAAGTAACTATTGATTTCCCATTTTCCTTATAGTAAACTGACAATAGTATTTTTGGATATAAATGTCAAAAACCCGAAGAGACACCATACTTGCATAGCAGGGTATGTGCCTTTACGAAATCATCGTTACTGTTCACTCCGTGGCCAGTAAAACGCTTCGCGATGCACAGATATGATGCATTCTGCATCATATCGCGCTGCTACTTTTGGGTTTTCTGTGACTTTCGCTTCGCTACACTCACAGAAAACACCTCGAATTGGCTGACGTGTGTATAGTAACAAATTATCTTCACAAAGAAAAGAAAGGAACATTAATACTATGACAGAAAAGAAAATCCCCTATAAGATTTATCTGGAAGAAAGCGAAATGCCCAGACAGTGGTACAATGTCCGCGCAGATATGAAAAACAAGCCCGCTCCGCTTCTGAATCCTGCTACTCTGCAGCCTTTGACTCTGGAGGAAATGGAGCAGATCTTCTGCCGTGAGCTGGCCATGCAGGAGCTGGATGATACAACGCCTTACATCGATATTCCGGTGGAAATCCGTGATTTTTACAAAATGTACCGTCCGTCTCCTCTTGTAAGAGCATACTGTCTTGAGAAAAAGCTAGATACCCCTGCGAAAATCTATTACAAGTTTGAGGGAAATAACACCTCGGGCAGCCACAAGCTGAACTCTGCCATCGCTCAGGCTTACTATGCAAAAAAGCAGGGCTTAAAGGGCGTGACTACAGAGACAGGTGCAGGTCAGTGGGGCACAGCACTTTCCATGGCATGCTCCTACTTTGACCTGGACTGTAAGGTTTACATGGTAAAGGTCTCCTATGAACAGAAGCCTTTCCGCCGGGAGGTTATGAGAACGTATGGCGCTTCCGTGACGCCATCCCCATCTGAAACCACCGAGGTAGGAAAGAAGATTCTGGCTGCACATCCCGGAACCACCGGCAGTCTTGGCTGCGCGATCTCAGAAGCTGTTGAGACAGCAACAAAGACAGAAGGTTACCGCTATGTGCTCGGATCTGTACTCTCCCAGGTATTGCTGCATCAGTCCATCATCGGCCTGGAGGCAAAAGCAGCCCTGAATAAATATGACATTCATCCCGATATCATCATCGGCTGTGCCGGAGGCGGTTCGAATCTGGGCGGCCTGATCTCCCCGTTTGTAGGTGATATGCTTCGAGGTGAAGACCATTACCGGATCATCGCAGTAGAGCCGGCATCCTGTCCGAGTCTTACCCGCGGCAGATATGCTTATGACTTCTGTGATACCGGAATGGTCTGTCCGCTCGCAAAAATGTATACTCTTGGAAGCGGCTTTATTCCATCTGCCAACCATGCAGGCGGACTTCGCTACCACGGCATGAGCTCTACCGTCTCCCAGCTCTATGATGACGGTCTTCTGGAGGCTGTCTCTGTCGAACAGACTTCAGTATTTGAAGCAGCACAGCAATTCGCACGAGTGGAAGGAATCCTTCCGGCACCGGAAAGCAGCCATGCGATCCGTGTTGCCATTGATGAGGCCCTGAAGTGCAGGGAAACCGGCGAGGAAAAGACCATTGTATTCGGACTGACAGGAACAGGATACTTCGATATGGTTGCATACGGAAAATACAACAATGGTGAGATGAGAGATTACATCCCTACAGACGAAGATCTGGCTCCGGGATTTGCTTCACTGCCGAATGTGTAGAAAGTGTCTTGTGCTTCTGCTGTCTTTCCTGAGTGCCGTAATATTGACCGGCTGCGGAAAAACAGATGATCCGGTAAGCAAAAGCGGCTTTTACTTTGATACTGTTATCACAGTCACGATCTATGAAACGGACAGCAGGACAGAGCGAGAGACACTTCTGAATGAGTGTCTCTCGCTCTGTGAAGAATATGAACATCTATTCTCACGTACCATAGAAGGAAGTGACATTTACCGGATCAACCATGCCAATGGGCAGCCTGTGGAGGTATCTGAGGAGACTGCCTCTCTGCTCGAAACAGCTCTCTACTACAGCCGACTGACGAATGGTACCTTTGACTGTTCTATTGCCCCGCTTTCTGATATCTGGGATTTTCACAGGAAAGATGCCGCGGTTCCTTCCGGACAGGATATTGCAGAAGCATGTTCCCATGTGGATTATCGCAAGATACTCCTGCGTGGAAACACAGTAACTCTAACAGATCCGGAAATGGCACTTGACCTCGGCGGTATTGCAAAGGGCTATATCGCCGATCAGCTGAAGGCCTTCCTCGTTTCTGAAGGTACCGGCAGTGCTCTGATTAATCTGGGCGGTAACGTGCTGGCTGTAGGAAGCAAGCCGGATGGCACTGCTTTTCGCATTGGAATCCAGCGTCCATTTGCTGATGCCTCTGATTCCATTGCTGCCGCTGCACTAAATGATCAGTCTTTGGTAACTTCCGGCATTTATGAGCGATGTTTTGAAGAGAATGATATCCTTTATCATCATCTGCTGGATCCAGCCGGGGGATATCCTTTCGACAACGGACTTTACAGCGTAACCATTCTCTGTGAGTCTTCGGCAGAAGCCGATGCACTCTCCACCTCTTGCTTCGGTCTTGGAATGGAAAAAGGAATGGAACTGATTGAATCTATGGACGATACAGAAGCACTGTTTATCACAGAAGATTACCAGCTTCACTATTCCTCCGGATTTCCCCGGTAGAGTATCTCCTGTGGTTTGTAAAAGCCGCGGTCTGCACGTGAAATGCAGCACCGCGGCTTTCCTTTGTTTCATATTTCGTTTGGATTCTCTGTCAGCTCTCTGTCAGCTCTTTGCATACTCCCTGGTTATCAAAAGAGTATTCCTTGCCATTATAGCGGATCATTAACCCTCTTGCCATACTTCCTCTTGGATGAAGCTTTCCGTCAGAATCCTTCACATCTTTCGGGAAGAAATAGTAAACCTTTCCATCAATTCTCATGAAATTCGTTGCCATGACACCAAGAGTTTCCCTTCCAGCTGTGGTGTTCAGGAAATAATAGTTCTTTCCATCATTGTACCAGCCGATTTTCATGTATCCTGTGGACTGGAAGAAATATCTTTTATTCTGAATATCTTTCCATCCGGTCACAAGCTTGCCGTTTACATAGTATTTCCAGAGTCTTGCATATCCTACCCATCCCGTTTTCTTACTGTTATTTCTGGTCTCATCCACATAATCTTTGATCTGCCTGCCGTCATCTCCAAGATAAATATCATCCACCCAGGCATTCCTCACCATTCGCCCGTCAGCCCCGAAATAGTATTTTCCTCCATTCGAGCGCACCCATTTGTTTGTTCTCATGATACCGTTGCTGCTGAAACAGTACGTATATTTTCCTACTGTCTGTATACCCGTCAGCACATATCCCTTTTTATCGAAGCAAAACTTTCTTCCCTGAATCGTCTTCCAGCCGTTCTTCAGATATTTATCCATTCCGTCGCAGTAGCGGCGCCCTTTCTTATCTACTTCCCAGGATGCATCCGGAATCTTCTTTACACAAACGCCCTTCGTATTAAAATAGTATGTGGTCTTTCCGATTTTGTATCGCCCAACTGCCATTTGTCCGTTTTTCCGAAAAAAATATCGCTTTCCATCAACGACCTGCCAGCCTTTCTGCATTTTTCCATCCTGAAAATAATACGTAGCTGTTCCCTGTTTTACAAATCCATTCGCGTTTCCCTCTGCAAATACAGAAGCGGGAACGAACAGACTGAGTGTAAACACGAAAAAAGCTAAAACCCCAAATCTTCTCTTATTCATGATCATGCTTCTCCCTTCTTTCAGTAGCGCTGACATTCAAAGTCAGCTTTCTTATTACTTCGTTCTGCATGACACGGTTTCTCATTCTAACCATTTTGCACCTTTATAAACGAAGACTGCTCTTTCTTCCACTTCTTTTGTATCTTTCCGTTGTCTCTTTCGCTATCTGACAATTTCTCACCTTTTTTCTGGTGTACTGATAATCTGTTACTGTTCACTCCGTGACCAGTAACACGCTTCGCGATGCACAGATATGATGCATTCTGCATCATATCGCGCTGCTACTCTCGGGTTTTTACGTGACTTTCGCTTCGCTACACTCACAGAAAACACCTCGAACTGGCTGACGTGTGAATAGTAACGATAATCTTCCTCGGACATACCGAAGCGCATGTGCCGCAGTTTGTACATTTCGCATAATCAATATGTGCCACATTGTCCGTCACTGTAACTGCCTGCTGCGGACATTCCTTTTCGCATTTCTTGCATCCGATACAGCCAGCCTTACATGCCTGCATCAGAGTTTTTCCCTTATCTCTGGACGCACACTGTACCAGCTGCTCTGCCCTGTAAGGCACCAGTTCGATCAAATGCTTCGGACATCTGCTCACACATTTTCCGCAGGCCTTACATTTTTCTTTATCTACAACTGCGATTCCATCAATGACATGAATCGCATCGAACTGGCATGCTTTCACACAGGAGCCATAGCCGAGACATCCGTAATTACAGCTTTTCGGTCCTCCGGATGGCACGAAACTCATCATTTCACAATCCCGAACACCGTAGTAATCATAGTTGCTATGGGTCTTTTCACAGGTTCCGGCACATTTGACAAACGCCACCATGCGTTCTTCCTCTTTTGCTTCCTTCCCCATAATAGCGGCGATTCTGGCTGCTGTAACAACACCTCCTACGGGACAGGCTGACACTTCTGCCTCTCCGGCTGCGATTGCCTTGGCAACCGCGTCACATCCTGCATATCCGCATCCTCCACAGTTGTTTCCGGGAAGCTCTGCACGGATCATCTCCACCTTTTCATCTGTTTCTACCTTGAATTTCTTATCGGCCAGTCCCAGAAACAAACCGAGAATCAGGCCGGTACCGCCTACGATCAGGGCGGCCAGTATTATTCCGTTCATATGCCTTCCTCCTTATTTCAGTCCTGAAAAGCCGAAAAATGCGATTGCCATCAGACACGCTGTCAGCAGTACGATTGGCGATCCCTGAAAGGATTCGGGAATATCATTATGCTCTGTCTTTTCCCGGATACCTGCCATCAGTACAATGGCGATCAGAAATCCCACTGCTGTTGCGAATCCATTTACCACACCTTCAAAAATCGTATAGGATTTTGTCACATTGATCAATGCCACTCCAAGTACTGCACAGTTCGTTGTGATCAGCGGCAGATACACACCAAGTGCTTCATAGAGCGCCATACTGTATTTCTTTATGACCATCTCAACAAGCTGTACCAGAGCAGCGATCACCAGGATAAAAACGATCGTCTGTAGATAGGTGACATTCAGCGGCACCAGGATGCACTTATAGATCACTCCTGCAATCAGTGAGGAAAGGGTGATAACAAACACAACTGCCGCTCCCATTCCCGCAGCTGTCTCTGTCTTTCTGGAAACGCCCACAAACGCACAGATACCCAGGAACTGGCTCAGCACTACATTGTTAATAAATGCAGCTCCCACTGCGATCATCAATAATTTTCCCATTATGCTTCCCCTCCTTTACTGCATGAGCTGGAGCATGTAGCACAGGAACCGGTACATCCTGTTCCAATCTTTGTCTCCTGTCCCTTTTGTTCCATATTCTTCTTAACTTTATTCTGAAGTGCCGTCAGCATAGACAGTACCAGGAATGCGCCCGGAGCCAGAATAAAAATCGTCACCGGCTCATAGGATGACGGCATGACCTGCATACCGAAAATCTTTCCGGAGCCAATCACCTCACGTACGATACCAATACAGGTAAGTCCAATGGTAAATCCAAGCCCCATACCGATTCCGTCAAACAGAGACGGAAGGATCGGATTCTGAGAAGCATATGCTTCCGCACGGCCCAATATGATACAGTTTACCACGATCAGCGGAATATAGATACCCAGGCTGTCATACAGAGACGGTACATATCCCTGAAGCAGAAACTGTACAATCGTTACGAAGGATGCCACAACCACAATAAATGCCGGCATGCGGACTCCATTCGGAATGATTTTCCTGAGTGCGGAAATCATGGCATTCGACAGTGCCAGGATAATCGTGGTTGTCAGTCCCATGCCAAGACCGTTCACTGCTGATGTAGTAACCGCCAGCGTGGGACACATTCCCAGCATTAACACAAAAGTAGGATTTTCTTTTATGATTCCATTATATAGACGTTCTGTCAGCTTATTCATTGAATACTCCTCCTTCCACCAGGCTTCTGAAATAGCAGATTCCCGCATTCACACCTTTTGTCATTCCATTGGAGGTAATCGTAGCTCCGCTGATGGCATCAATCTCATCATCTGCAGAAGCGCCGCTCTTTGTTACCGCAAATTTTTCAACATTTTTTCCTGAGAACTGACTTTTAAATTCGTCTTCTGTTGCTCTCATACCAAGACCGGCTGTCTCACTGATGGAAAGGATCTCGATACCGTTCACAGTCCCATCCTTCTGTATACCCATAGAAAAATTAATCTCTCCGCCATAACCGGATGTCGTAAGATTCATCACAATACCAAGCGTCTCACCGCTCTCATCTACAGCGCGGTATGCTTCCTCTACCCGGATATCTCCCATATCATTTTCTGTGAGGACTGCATCTGCCTCCGCCTGTACCTGTGCTGCATCCGTCTCTTCGTCCAGCCCATAAACCGCTTCCATGGAAGCCATTCCGGGAAAAACAGCCTGATAAGCTTCTTCCTTCGCCTGCTGCTCCTGTATTGCAATCGGCTCCTTTGTAATTTCATATACAAATCCAAGACAGATGCCTGCAACCAGCGTGATCGCCATCAGGATCAATGCATTTTTTACAATTTTATTCATGCTTTTTTCCCTCCTTTGCCAAATGCTGTAGGGGGTGTCAGCTTTTCAATCAGCGGTACCAGCAGATTTCCGATAATAATCGCATAAGATACACCCTCTGCTGCATTTCCGAAAATACGGAAAAGGCCGGTCAGGATTCCCAGAATACACCCGTAAACCAGCTGTCCTTTTTTTGTAATCGGAGTCGTCACATAATCTGTCGCCATGAAAAATGCTCCAAGCATCAAACCACCGCCGCAAAGCTGAGCCACCAGATACTGTCCATCCAGTCCGTGACCGCCAAAAAGCACTGCGAACAGTGCAAAGCTTGCCAGATAGGTTCCGGGAATCCGAAGATCAATGATTCCGAACCAGAGGAGGATCGCTGCTCCCAACAGGATCGCAAGGACGGATGTCTCACCAATCGTTCCAGCCGTATTTCCCAGAAACATGTCCATAAGATTGACGGATTCGCCTGCCTTCAACGCTGCCAGCGGTGTAGCACCCGTAAATCCATCAAATGCAAAGTTCGTCATTCTTCCTGTGAAGGAAATCAGAAGAAAACATCTGGCTCCCAGTGCAGGATTCATAAAATTCTGTCCCAGCCCTCCAAAAAGCTGTTTCACGATCAAAATAGCAAAAACACCGCCAAACACCGGAATCCACCAGGGAGCTGATACCGGGAGATTCAATGCCAGGAGAAGTCCTGTTACCACCGCACTGAAATCTCCGATCGTGATTTTGCGGTGCATCAGCTTCTCATAGGTATATTCTGTCAGTACGCAGGTCGCAATTGATATCAGTATCAGCAGAAGTGCACGCAGCCCGAAATGAAAGATACCGAAAGCACTTGCCGGAAGCAATGCAATTACTACCATAAGCATAATCTTTGCCGTTGTGTCATGTGACCGGATATGGGGGTTGGATGACACATTCAATAAGTCACTCATCTTCATGTTCTCCCTTCTATTTTTTCTTTCGGTTTCCTAATACGATCTTACGCATGGACTTTATGTACTGTGTCAGAGGCCGTTTTGCCGGACAGATAAAGCTGCAGCATCCGCATTCACAGCATTCCATACCGTCTGCTTTCACAAATGCCTCCTCATCATGGCGCTCGGCATAATCTGCCAGTCTTGACGGAACCACTCTTCCCGGACAGACACTCACACATCGTCCACAGTTGATACAGTTCGATGGTTCGTACTCTGCCACCTCATCCTTTGTAAGACACAGGAGTGCCGAGGAAGTCTTTGTCGTCGGTACATTCAGATCGTAAAGACCAAATCCCATCATCGGACCGCCCGATATGATCTTTTCCGGCTGTGTCTTAAATCCGCCCGCTTCATCCACCAGCTCTGCATAATTCGTTCCGGTACATACACGGAAATTGCGCGGATCCGCGATCGCATCACCTGTCACTGTCACGATCCTGTGCATCAGAGGACGTCCTGTGTAGACTGCCTGATAGATGGCATAAATGGTATCACAGTTATCTACCACGCAGCCTGCATCTGCCGGAAGCATGGAGGAATTGATCTTACGACCCGTAGTCGCATAGATCAGCTGTCTCTCCGCACCCTGCGGGTACTTTGTTTTCAGCTCCATGACCTCGATATTCTCCTCATTCTTTGCTGCTTCACGTAAACGCTGTGCGGCATCCCTTTTATTATTCTCAACTGCAAGGATTCCCTTCGCATGAGGAAAGATCCGAAGTGCAGCCTTAAGCCCCGCCACGATCTTCTCCGGCTCCTCCATCATTCTCCGGTAATCCGATGTAAGATACGGCTCACATTCCGCGCAGTTTGCAATGACATAATCGATCTTCTCCGGCTCCTTCGGTGACAGCTTTACATGAGTCGGAAAACCTGCACCTCCCATGCCGACGATACCGGCCTCCTTTACATACTGAAGAATCTCTGCTCCGCTTAAACTCTCCAGAGGCTTCCTTTCGGGCCATTCGATTTCCTTATACTCACCGTCATTTTCAATAATGATCGCATCTGCCAGCATTCCCGTTACTGTCAGACGCTTTTCCACACCCTTCACGGTTCCTGAGACAGAGGCATGAATCGGCGCAGATACAACCCCCCCTGCCTCAGCGATCATCTGTCCGACCAGAACATGATCACCTTTCTTCACCACCGGCGCTGCTGGCGCACCGATGTGCTGGGAAAGCGGATAAACCAGTTCCCCTTTAGGTAACACGTCCCGGATCGGCTTATCTTTTGACAAGTCCTTCCCATCGTAAGGGTGGATTCCCCCCGTAAATGTTAATTTTGCCATCTTTCTCGTTCCTTTCTTTATTTTTTATCCTTTTTATGTTTTTTCCTTTCAAGCCTGCTCAGATGAATGAGCTTTCTGTGTACCCTGGTTGCCTTACTAAGATTTGGATATGCTTTTATCAGACGCCTGCTGTTCCAGCTTCCCCTGTTGACAGCATTAGACAGCTTCTCACTGACTTCTTTCCATTTTTCCACCGCAGCTTCCTTCTGTTCCTGAAGCCCCAGCTTTTCAAAACGCTCTGACATCAGTTCCTGGTATTTCTCCATGCGTTCCTTTAAATTTAAATCTCTCAGTACACGCCTGTGATTCTCCAGTGCCTCCAGTGCCTCAGATGCTGAGGTATAAAGCTTTGATTTCTGAAGCTGATCGTTGAAATCCGCCATTGCCTTCTCCACCTGCTCCAGCTTCTTTCCGAGTTCCATCGCAGTCGCTGTTGCAAATCCGAAATCTGCTGCATAGACGAACATGACTACCATCAGAATGACCTGACCTGTACTCTCGCTGACCAGGCTGACGATCATTTCCACAAATGGCTGGAGGACCCGGAACATTACTACAGTAAAGAATCCCCATGCGATCGAACTTCCGAGACAGATCCTCCCCTGGAAATTAAACCGGTTATTACTGTAATCCCACCAGCTTGTGTGAAACAGCTTCTCCATAAGGACTGCTGTAAAATATTCAAGCACTGTAGCGACCAGAACTCCTCCGAAATACAGAACGATCAGATTGTCAGCCAGAGGCTTTAAGATCAAATAAACACTGACTGCTCCCACCCCGTAAATCGTACATACCGGTCCGGTGACAAATCCCCTGTTGACCAGTTTTTTCTGCTTGATCGATACATAGCAGCTTTCCCACAGCCACCCCAGAAAACTATATACAAACAGCCAGGCAAGTATATGATACAAATCCACACCTGCAATCTCTATTTCCCACATACATACTTTCCTTTCATTCTGTCATTTCCGTTCATTTCTACTTTCTTCTTTGAGAAATCCGGAAAATGCGATATACTGTCTTCAGCTCAACCTTTATGGAGGAATTTTTATGATAACCAAAACAGAAATATACGGGACTCCCGCTTTTGAATTTCCTGATCGTTATTCAACATTCGGTAAACCCGTCATCTTTGATATCGAAACGACAGGCTTCTCTCCTGAAAGCTCTTTTACCTACCTCATCGGTGTCCTGTTCCCGGAAGAAAACAACTGGAAAATGACCCAGTGGCTCAGTGAAACACCGGAGGATGAGAAGGAGCTCCTCACGTCCTTCTTTTATTTTATGAAAGACTTTCAAGTTCTGGTACATTTTAATGGAGATGCCTTTGATCTCCCCTATCTCATGAAAAGGTGTACAGCTCTCGAGCTTCCTTTTTTTCCGGAAAATCTGCAAAGTATTGATTTATACAGGACATTCCGGCCTTTGAAAAAACTTCTGAAGCTTTCTGCCATGAACCTGAAATCTCTGGAAGAATTTCTCTCCGTATCCAGAAAGGATACTATGGATGGTGGAAAACTGATTTCCGTCTACCATCAGTTTGCTCAGACCGGAGCATACGACTTACAGGAAATCCTGCTTCTCCATAATCATGATGATCTTCTGGGAACCGCATCGCTCTTTTCCCTCTTCTCCTATTCAGATCTGCTGGATGGAAAATTCGAGCTTTCCGGAGTTTCACAGATGGAAGAAGATGAGAATTCTTTTCAGCTTCTCCTTTCTCTTACTCTTAAGACACCTGTTCCGAAGCAGATCTCCGTCCCGCTGGAACACGGATATCTGACTGCCTGTGGATCTTCCTGCAGAATGAGTATCCATGGATTCCGGGGAAATCTGAAATATTTTTTTAATGATTATAAAAACTATTACTACCTGCCATTGGAGGATACTGCCATCCACAAAAGTGTTGCGTCTTATGTAGACAGGGAGCATCGTGTTCCTGCAAAAGCCTCCACCTGCTACTGCAGAAAAAACGGCTGCTTTCTTCCCGTATATGACACAGCCGTTACCCCCTTATTTAAAAAAGACTACAAGGATGTCTCTTACTTCATGGAATGTACTCCCGAATTTCTTTCGGATACCCGGGCACTGGAGCAATACCTTTCAGGACTTCTGAAACATGTTTAGGCTGAAGTCTTTTTCCTATGTTCCATTATAGCACAATCTCCCAAAAATAAAAGCAGAAATCTTGCGTGTTACTGTTCACTCTGTGGCCAGTAACACGCAAGGTTTCTGCACAGGCAGGATGCATACTGCATAATCTCGCACTGCGATAGTAAAAGACCAGTAACAAACAGGAAACTTGTTCTTAATCATCGCCTGTAACCGTATAATACCACATATTTACAATCTGATCTTTCAGCGTTTCATAGCTCCAGATTTGCCCGCTTCGGATCCGGCTGTTGGGGTCGTTCACATGGAAGGCTCCGGCCTCATAGGATGTAAGCACTATAAAATGTCCACTTTCCGTAAAGTCTCCCGGACCCATGCTGCATATAATCGGACAGCCCCCGTTCAGCGTATTTGCCATAGCCGCTTCGTCCAGTCCCAGCATCGTACCGGTAATACCAAATACTTCACAGCCGTAGGTCATCAGATCCCAGCTGGTATCAAGCTCCGGTGTCAGAAAGCCGTTTTCTTCGCTGTAGGATGCCACCGAATACGGGGTAATATCTGTCCTTCCGGTCAGCCCGGATGCCACCATAGCGATACAGGCGGGCCCGCAGCCGCTGACAGCTACCATGCTGCTTCCATAAGAACCATATCCCCACCGCTCATCCCACTGGATGAGCAAAGGAATCTCACCGTTCATTTCAAGTTCTCCGATGGTTTCCGAACAGGGCAGATCCTTTTTATCAAAATAATTCAGTACAAAATCCAGTGTTTCAATATTCTTTGCAAGCATCTTTAATACCTTTTCCGGATATTCCTCTGCATGTTCTACTACACCCCTGATACGCCCGTCCTGCTTCTCCATTGCTTTCAGTTCGTCCAGCCAGGGAATCTCATATTTCATATTGCTTTCTGAATCAGTTTCTCCCAAAATGTTCTCCTGTTCAAATGCAACCACTGCGTGTTTTATCCTGTCCGTATTCGGCATCTCTCTGAACGGTTTCAACATATGCGTGATGATTCCAAGCAGGATCAGTATCATCATCAGGCTGAACATACAGACAATGGCTCTGCGTATCCTCCGCACCCTTCTTCTCCTTCTTTCCATTCTGCGAAACCTTTCCCGTTCCCTTATCCTGTGATTTCTGTTTTCCTGTCTCATCATTCGAAATTTCTCCCCTCATTTTCTGACTATTATATGAATCCGTTATTCATAAATCCTCGGTATCATGGGGAAAAGATCTTTTGACCCCATGATGCCTTCGGATTTTTATGTCCATTTGTCCCTTGGCTCATATTATTCTATCTTGAAGAGAAAACAAAATCATCATTGTTTTGTAAACGAGTCTTAATCACTGGAAAACGGGCAAAAAAAGGGATACCTCACATGAGATATCCCTTCATTATACATTGCAAATAAACGATTTACTCTTCTACGGCTTCCTCAGCAGGAGCAGCTGTCTCCAGTGCTTTCATACTCAGGCTGATCTTTCTGTCAGCTTCGTTGAAATCTACAACCTTAGCGCTGATGATCTGACCAACATTCAGTACATCAGACGGCTTGTCTACATGCTCATGAGAAATCTGTGAAACGTGAAGAAGTGCATCCACACCCGGCTCTAACTCTACGAAAGCACCGAAATCTGTCATTCTGGCAACCTTTCCTTCTACTACATTTCCTACTGCATATTTCTCTGCTGCTGTCAGCCATGGATTCTGATCCTCAAACTTCAGGCTCAGTGCAATCTTCTCGCCGCTGATGTCTTTGATCAGAACGGAAAGCTTCTCGCCAACCTTGAATACCTTCTTCGGATTCTCCACGCGTCCCCAGGACATTTCGGAGATGTGAAGCAGACCGTCTGCTCCTCCCAGGTCAATGAATGCTCCAAAATCTGTCACATTCTTAACAACACCTTCAACTACATCGCCAATATTGATTCTTGCAAACAGTTCTTTCTGCATCTCTGCCTTTTTCGCAACAAGGAGCTGTTTTCTGTCGCCGATGATTCTTCTTCTGCGCGGATTGAACTCGCTGATAACGAATTCAATTTCCTGACCTGCATATTTTGCAAGATTCTTCTCATAAGTATCGGATACCAGACTTGCCGGGATGAATACTCTTGCTTCATCCACGATGACACTCAGTCCACCGTCTAATACCTGTGCTACCGGAGCCTTCAGAACTTCATGTGATTCGAAAGCCTCCTCTAATCTCTTGTTTCCTTTTTCTGCTGCGAGTCTCTTGTAGGTAAGTGAAACCTGACCCTCACCATCGTTTACTTTCAGGACCTTTGCTTCCATCTTGTCGTTTACATGAACAACTTCACGAAGATCAATACTAGAGTCATTGGAGTACTCGCTCTTACTGATGATACCATCAGCTTTATAACCGATGTTTAAGATGATCTCGTCTTCTTTAACATCAATAACTGTACCCTCGACTACCTCCCCATTATGAATTGTTTTGAACGACTCGTCCAGCATCTGCTCAAAGCTCATTTCTGACATTCTTTCAGAACCTCCTCAATTATATTATTTGGGGTTGAAGCCCCTGCGGTAATACCTACGCAACTCATGGAGTGCAGCCAGTCTACATCCAAATCATCGAGTGTCTGTATAAAGTAAGTATTTTCACATTCTTTCTTGCATATTTCAAATAACTTCTGGGTATTGGAACTGTGCCTGCCGCCAATGACGATCATACCGTCCGATTCCCGCGCAATGCTCCTGGCCTCAGTCTGACGTTCTTCCGTCGCATTGCAGATCGTATTTAAAACAAGTATATCATACCCCTTTTCGGAAATAATTTCAACTAATTTATGAAATTTATTGTAATTAAATGTCGTCTGAGACACCAGACAGAGCTTTTTTTGCCCGTCACAGGTAAAATTCTGTGCCTCTTCCTCTGATTCCAGTACGGTAACTGTCCCTTCACACCATCCTTTGATACCTTCTACCTCCGGATGACTGCTGTTTCCGATAATGACGATATGAGCCCCCTCGTGACTTTCTTTCTTTACGATCTTATGGATCTTCTTTACAAAAGGACAGGTTGCATCAACCAGCTGCAGTCCCTTCTCCTCGATCAGCCTCTGAATCTCTTCGGATACTCCGTGGGAACGGATGACTACCGTCCCCCTTTCCAGTCTTTCCAGTTCTTCTTTCCCATTGATCACTTTTACGCCCCTGGCTTCCAGATCCTTTACCACTTCTTCGTTGTGGATGATCGGACCATAGGTGTAAATAGGAACTTCCGATTTTTCAACCTGTTCATAAACTTTATCGACGGCACGTTTCACGCCAAAGCAGAAGCCGGCGGTTTTGGCTACTTTTACTTTCATCTTTAAAGCCTCCGTGATTTCAATTTTCCGGTATCTATCTGCATGAAAATCATGACCTTTTGACCCTGGCATCATGATACAACGATATAATACATGTTACCACCTCATCAATACTCATGTCTGAAGAATCCACCAGTATGGCATCTTTCGCCTGACAAAGGGGTGCGATCTGCCTGGTCATGTCCCTTCTGTCTCTTTCCTCAATATCACGCTCGATGGATGCCAGATCGCATGCTTCTCCCTTTTCCCGAAGTTCCAGGAAGCGGCGCCTTGCCCTGGTTTCTGTGCTTGCCGTCAGATAGATCTTCAGCTGGGCATCCGGCAGGATGTTGGTTCCGATATCTCTTCCATCCATCAGTACATCTGCCTTTGCCGCCAGATCTCTCTGAATACTCAGCAATGCCTGTCTTACACACGGCTTTGCAGACGCTGCAGAAGCCATGTTTCCAACTTCCTCTGTCCGGATCTCTCCTGTGACATTTTCACCATTTAAGATGACCTGCTGCTCACCGTTCTGATACTCTATACTGACCGTGATCTGCCTGCAGGCTTCCGTGAGACGCTCTTCATCATCCGGTGATATTCCATTTCTGAGCAGATGAAGGGCAATCGCCCGGTACATCGCTCCGGTATCTACATAAATGAACGACAGCTCTTTTGCAACTTTTTTTGCAATCGTGCTTTTTCCGGCTCCCGCAGGGCCGTCTATAGCTATATTAAAACTCATCGAAAACCTCCTCATCATCTCTTACTGCGGAATGCTCATTCCCGCGGCATAAGCCGTTGACCACGCGATCTGGAGATTAAACCCTCCTGTCACTGCATCCAGATCCAGCACCTCCCCGGCAAAATATACACCGGAAACGATTCTGGACTCCATGGTGGATGGATTGATCTCTTTTACGTGAACACCGCCTTTTGTGATAATAGCCTCATTATATCCTCTGAATCCCGTGATGGTCAACCTGAAATTTTTTATCAGCTGCAAAAAATGATGTCTTTCTTCCCTGGAGATCTCATTGACCTTTTTCTCCGGAAGGATTCCGGACTTTTCTACCATGACAGGTATCAGCTTCGCAGGAAAAAGCCCGTTCAGCGCATTTTTAAACTGCTTATTCTTTGCCTCCTCAAAGTCCTTCAGCAGTCTGTGATCCAGCTGTTCTTCGGACAGGGCAGGCTTCAGATCGATAGACAGAACCAGCTCCTTCTTTTTCAGCTGCTTCTGTATCCGGCTGCTTGCTGTAAGGATCAGAGGCCCTGTCACCCCAAAATGTGTAAACATCATTTCACCAAAATCCTCATACAGACATTTCTTTCCGTCAAAGACAGAAACCCTGATATTTTTAAGAGAAAGCCCCTGCAGATGCCGCACGGTCTCTTCCTTAACGTTCAGAGGAACCAGTGATGGTGACAGCTCTGTCACACGGTGTCCAAGTTCTCTGGCAAACCGGTAGCCGTCACCATCCGATCCCGTACTCTGATAAGAGAATCCTCCTGTAGCAATGATGACTGCATCTGCATCCACTTTTTTCCCATCTGCTGTAAGAATGCCTTTTACATGTCCTTCCTCAGCGAGAACCTCCTTTACCCCTGTATTCAAATGGATCTGCACACCACGCTTCTTCATCTGACGCTGCAGGACACTGATCACATCCGAGGAGTGATCGGATTCCGGAAATACCCTGTTTCCTCTCTCTACCTTCGTCAGAAGACCGCTTTCCTCGAAAAACCGGATCGCATCCTGATTCGTAAAACCATAAAATGCACTGTACAGAAATTTCCCGTTCGTACATACTGCCTCAAACAGCTCTTCCATATCACAGGCATTCGTCAGGTTACATCTGCCCTTTCCTGTAATATACAGCTTCTTTCCAAGCTTTTCATTTTTTTCATACACATGGACCTCATGTCTGTTTTCTGCTGCCGTCACTGCGGCAAACATTCCGGCAGCTCCGCCGCCAATGATTATCACTTTACTCATTCTCTATCCGCCTTATTTTTATTCGTAACTGTTCAGAGTCCATTCGCAAGATCGCCTCTGTGAGGCTTTCCTTTTGCACATGCAGGACTCTCACTTTGCTCGCATGACAGTGGATATATCTGCGCTCTGCTCTATAAACAGTCCGGGGCAATCATTCGTCCTCAAGCTGTTTCTGGAGATACCTTCCCACTACATTTGCGAAATTTCCGATGTTCCGGATATATGCAAAATCTTTTCCAAAGATTTTTCTTTCCGCCTGAAGATCCTGTTCATCACCTGCAAACACACCGAGCACCGCGATTCCTGTATTTCTCAGCTTCCTCACCTCGAACGCAGTATCCCTTACCGCATACTCGCCAAAATAGGGTTTCGGATTCCTGCTGTTCGGGCGGTTCACAATGATATCATTTGGTCTTCCGTCACTCAGCACGATCAGAATCTTGTGTTCCTCTGCCCTCTCTGACAGTCCCAGTGCTGCCGCCCGGATGGCAAGACCATCCCTGTTATTTGATGAGCCATAGAACTCAAAAATCCTCTCATTTGCCTCCCGTCCCTCGTCATATTCCCGAAACCTGCGCATGACGGTATAATCCCAGAAGGTACAAAATCCCATGACCCTGTGGGGAATCTGTACTTTGCTGAGTGCCTCGCTGATGATATACGCCTGCAATGCCACCTGACTCTGTCTCACCCTCTGTGAGCCGCTGGAATCAATCAGCACATCTACCACAAAATCAGAGCTGTCCTTTTTAAATTCCCGTTCAAAAAGCTTCCTGTCCTCAGTCCTCCCGATCTTCCAGAGTCTGTTAGGTATAATCGTTCCGTATTCCGCCGGACATACCTCACGTTCACTGCGAAGCAGCAGTGTCCGCTTCAGCATATCAGAAAGAAGATCGATATTTCGCTTTGTCACCCGCCTGTTCTGCCGCCAGGTGCGCAGATTGATTTCTTTTGTCTTTCTGGCATACTCTGACTGCGAATTCACTTTTACCATCCCGGACAGAATGCCGTCAGTAAAGTACAGAGAACAGTCCCCGTGGATCCCCCGGCATACCCTGCTGTTGATTCTCTTCTGCTCCTGCTCATTCAGATAGGATCTGCCATAGTTCAGTTCAATGTAGGAATACATCTTCTCCACAGCAGCCTCATCCAGATAAATGACGCCGCCCTTACCCTGTTTCTTTTCCCTGTCCTCCTCACCGGACCTGGTCATGGAATCCGTCATCCGGTTCAGATAGCGTTCCAGCTGATCCTGGCGCATCTCCTCATCCAGATAATCCTGCCAGTTAAAGGTCCGAAGCTGCTCCATCGTCACTGCCAGTACTTTCTCCAGATCACCATGTTTTTTCTCGAAGCCTCTGTCAATATAGGTATTGTAAAAACTGTCCACCGTGCGGATCAGTTCCATCGTATCCTCTGCCTCTGCCAATGCACAGATTCTGTCGGCAGCCTCCCGGATCCGTTTTTCCCCATGCATATCTCCCGTCACATAGCCCCTCATCAGAGCCAGCCTGACCCGCCCCGCAAAAGAGCCTGACAGCTTTTCAAAGTCATACTCCAGCAGATCCAGGAAGGCCCGGCGCCTGATATCCGGCACACCGATACGTTCTCGGGCAATCTTCGGGAAAACCGCACTGTCCACACAGAGCTGTCCGATCTGTACCAGCGACGGTTCTTCCGCACCGAGAAAGACCTTTTTGACCATATACATGCCAAACTGCTCTTTATCAAAAAATTTCGAAAATGCGCCCTGCTTCACAGCGTCATAAATGGAAATATCCTTTGATCTTGAATAATGTGCAAGATCCGGTTCCGTATCCAGAGCATAATCGCCGCTCACCGTCCACATCAGATTGCGGATTCTGTTTTCCGCCTCCATTCGATAATATTCATCCATAAGCTCTTCCTCAAAAGACATCCGCACAGGTCCAGCCGGACGGAATCCTTGTCATCACAATATCCTCCACCATTTCCCTCTCGAAGACATCAAAGCACTTATTGGTGATTCCCATTGTAATTGCCACCTGGGGAGAGAGTCCTCCCTTCATGACCTTGACCGCTGCCAGGAGTCCTCTCAGATCCAGCGGCTTTGTTGAGATCTCACCATTGGAGGCTTTCAGCTGAAGATCAAGAAACAGACCGGAAAACTGCTGGAGAGCCGCAGACTTCGCATCCGGAAAAGAGGTCTTCATGATCTGCATCAGAAGCTCTTCTGTCAGAGGCGGCATATTGATCACAAGAAATCTGGACACCAGTGCCTCATTCAGCTCCTTCGTCCCCGCATATCCGTAATTCATCGTTCCGATAAACCGCGCTGCAGGATGGACTTCAATCTTCTCGTATCCGGGAACATCTATGACTCTCCGGTAATCCAGTGTGGCATGCAGGACAGAAACCGCATCATTTTTGGCCATATTGATTTCGTCCAGGATGCCAAAGCCGCCATAGGACGCACACTGATAGACCGGTCCCTTTCTGAGCTGCACCTCATTGTCCCGGAAGGTATCGGTTCCGATCAGTGCACTGCTGTCTGTGTTTACATGAAAAGAGATATTATAGACAGGACGTCCGAACAGATATGCCAGATTCTCCGCAAGAATGTTTTTCCCGGTAGCCTTCGCCCCGCTCAGGAGAAGATTCTCCCCCTGCAGCAGCCCTGTAATCGCCATTTCCAGAATATCCTTTCCAAAAAACGGCATTTCCGGACGGGCAAGTCTGTTTATCACCCCGTCATCCACCGGATTTTCCTTCCTGAATTTCTGCAGTTCCTGTATTAATGACGGCTGTATGCCCTGTTTTTCTAAAAACTCAAAATCGTATGCTTTCATTTCATCTGTTCCTTTCAAAAAGAGGTAACTGTTCAGAGCCCACTCGCAAAACCGGCTCTGAACAGTTACATTCTATCACAGAAACCGTTTTTAAAACAGCTTTTTCTATTGAAACCGTTTCCCGTTACGGGTATACTAGTAGAAACCACATGAAATCCTTTCCTGTTGCGGTGAGGATGCTTTTTTGAAAGCGTGGGTCATCATGGGGTCAAATGCTTTTGCCCCCAACATCATATCATTTCGGAGTCATACCGGGTATTCCTGTCTGAGGATACCTGTACGCTCCGGCAGAAAGGAACAGCAATGAGTAAAAAATATATCGATCTACATGTACATTCCAACTGCTCCGACGGTACCTTTACCCCGACGGAGCTGGTGGATTACGCATTAAAAAAGAAGCTGGCGGCAATCGCCCTTACGGACCACGACACCATTGACGGACTTCCTGAGATCTTCGCGGCTGCGGAGGGTTCCGGCCTTGAGGTCATCGGCGGTATTGAGTTTTCCACGGAATTCCACGGAAAAGATGTTCATATCGTGGGACTGGATTTTGATTACCGGATGCCGGAATTCTGCAGACAGCTCACCCGTTTCCAGAATTCCAGGGATATCCGGAACGAAAAAATGATTTCCCGCCTCCGCGAGGAAGGCATCGATATTACCTGGGAGGCGATGATGCAGGAGTACCCTGATGCCGTCTGGACAAGGGCACATTTTGGCAAATTCCTGCTGGAACACGGCTACGTTCCCGACATTAAGGAAGCATTTTCCCGGTATCTGGCAGATGATGCCTGCTGCTTCATCCCGAGAGAAAAGGTCACCCCTGTACAGGCGGTTGAGCTGATCCGCCTGGCAAATGGAATACCGGTACTGGCACACCCCATGCTGTATCATCTGGATGATGCTTCCATGGATGAGCTGATCGAGAGTCTCAAAGCTGTGGGACTTACAGGTATTGAAGGGTTCTACTCCACCTACTCGCGTGCAGATGAGGAGTATGTCCGCATGATGGCTGACAGACATCAGCTTCTTCTCTCCGGAGGCTCCGATTTTCACGGAAGCACAAAGCCGGATATCGACCTTGGAACCGGTAAGGGAAATCTGAAGATTCCGTACGAGCTGCTGACTAAGTTAAGAGAAGCAAAGGGATAAAGGGACTGGTAACTTTTGTTTACAGATGAGTAATGCCAGGATACTGCCCCAGACAGTTACCGGCAAGAATCAGGAGATTATTATGAAATTCAGAGAACAATACATGAAAGGCGAAATTCATTTTGATGCCATCTTTGATTATACAGAAGAATGGAATTACAGTGATGAAACCTGTACTCTGCGGGAATATCTCGGACTAACACCCGAAGAGGAGGATGTATGGATCAGTGACAGTGATGAGGCACTGGAGGAACTGCTGAACAAAGAAAAGAACCGCAGGATCATTTTTCTTGACCTGGATGGAACTCTTCTAAATGACCAGAAGGAATTTACCTCCGGAAACCGCAAAGCGATCCGTGAAGCGCTGCGCGCCGGGCACAAGGTTGTCATCTCCACAGGACGTCCTCTCGTCAGTGCTCTTGCACAGGCGAAGGAGCTTGGTCTTATCGGAGAGGGATGCTATATCATCTCTTTTAACGGAGGGGAGATCTACGATACAGCGAAAGGCGAAAGCATTTACCGGAAAACGATCCCCCTGCCATACGTCCGTCAGATCTTCGATGCTGCGAAGCAGATGGGCCTTCACTGTCAGACATATGATGAAGAAGGAATTCTTACAGAGACGGATACCCCGATCTATCACGCTTATATGAAAAGCACAAAGGTAGGCGGCCGTGTCGTTCCTGATGTGATTGAAGCGTTGAACGGAAAAGAACCTGTTAAAATGATCGTCATGTATCCGCAAGACCAGGAGAAGCTGCAAAACTTCCGTGACGAAACAGCTGTCTGGTGCAATGGAAAACTGGACCGTTTCTTTTCGAACCCGGAATATCTGGAACATGTGGCACCCGGCATTTCTAAAGGGGAAGCAATCCGAATACTCTGCGAGCACCTTGATATCCCGCTGGCCAACACGATCGCAGCCGGAGATGCTGAAAATGACATTTCCATGATCGAGGCGGCAGCGATCGGTGTGGCTATGGCCAATGCAGCACCGGAAGTAAAGGCTGCTGCCGATTATATAACAAAACGGACGAACAATGAGGATGGTGTCTCAGAAATCATCGGTAAGTTCATGCTTTCCTGAAAGAAAGCGTCATTCTCATTCCGCTTCGCCAGATGTTCATGAACGCTTTAGTATACAGGCAGCCTGCGTTACTTAATAAACAGTAACGCAGGCTGCCTGTTCTATGTATTTCTATGTATCTCTATCTATTGTCGTGCTATTTATTTCTTGTGGTTACCTGTTACTTCGAAATCGCATTCGGATAGATC
The DNA here is from genome assembly GCA_900539525.1 of uncultured Blautia sp. Classification (GTDB taxonomy): domain Bacteria; phylum Bacillota; class Clostridia; order Lachnospirales; family Lachnospiraceae; genus Hominisplanchenecus_A. The sequence goes on along the minus strand of UQCM01000009.1, from coordinate 12,480 downwards.
TGCTTCATCCTGTCATCATCAAAATACCTGTCCATTACCCGCTCCCATCTGTACCGTGGCTGTGCCGTATGGCTTCTGCTGTCATACCGGATCAAAGCCAGAGCAGAAACACAGATATTCACTGCCATAAAACAGACCAGAAGCCATGTTGCGATCTTTCCCGCTCTCTGAGGAATCTTTTCGATCCATGCAGAGACCTTGGGGTACATGATCTTGATCCAGACGACCGCAGCGAATCCCCAGAAAAAGCAATACAGGAGGTTGATCCTTCCTCCCAGATTAAACGGAATCTTGCTGTAATCCCAGAACACCTTGCCAAACACAAGCTCTGTAAAGACACTGCATACATATTCATACACACCGCCCAGGAAGGTGCCGAGCACAAAGATATAGCCGTCTGATTTTTCCCTGTCCCTGTGGAGCAGAACCGTAGCAAGTGCGATCGCCAGTCCCCATACGATACTGAAAGGACCCCACACCAGACTGCTCCTGCTCATCCATCTTCCCATGCTGTAACGGCAGAACAGCGTCTCCACGATATCCCCCAGAAAGGCGCCGATAAAAAACAGCCAGAACATTTTATAGAAGCCGCATCCCTCTGCAAAATGTCCCTCCTGCTCCTGTACCTCCTTCTCCTGTGCGATCGCCGGATATGCCTTCACCATACGGTTCTCCACGTGGCTGATGACCCAGTTCTGCAGACGAACTGTCCAGACACCCAGGCGGGCGTCAAAACGGCTGACTGTTGACGGCTTTTTCTGAAGGTGAAAAACTGCCGCAAACGAAGCGATACTGTCAAGCAGCGCAACTGCAATCATACTCCAGATAGCCGTCCTGGTCAGCAGATCGGGCAAAAGTTCATAGATGACCACCAGAAATTCATTGGCATAACAGATGACCAGCATTCCCAACGCTCCCCAGAGCATTGAATAGGCCGGACATACATATCCGTCAATGTTCCATCTCCTGTTTGAATAATCCCACCACTTGTGATGATTCATCCGTTCCAGTAATTTTCCCGTAACCCACTCCACGAACGTCGCCTGCAACGTACATCCCAGAAACAGAAAGACCGGATTGCTCTTAAGCTCTCCCAGTGTCAGTGTCATCAGCAGAGCAGACAGACCATAAATAAAACACACAGGACCCGTAAAGAAACCTCTGTTTACAAATGCTTTCTGTTTTCCGGATGCCACGGCTGTTTCGATCACCCATCCGAAAAAGGAGTATGCAAAGAACAGCCATAATAATTCATATCCTGAATACTTCATTTTCTACTCCATATCCTCTGCAGGCTCTGCCGGAATAAACACTCTTCCCTCCTCATGCGTCTCGGGCCTTTCCGCTCTTTCCATTGCCTCGCGGCAGAAAAACTCCTGTGCATTTACCAGGACCTTTCCTCTTTTATCGATCTTCTCATAGGTGCCGTCCGGCTGGAGCACAGAAGCTTTCACATTATCCTCCAGCTGGATATCCAGAATGTGGCGCGCTTCCGCTTTCAGTTTCTCACACTCCACCGGGAACAGGATCTCCACACGTTTATCGAGATTTCTCGGCATCCAGTCCGCGCTTCCCATATACACCTCTTCCTTGCCATCATTCAGGAAATAGTAAATACGGGCATGCTCCAGAAAATTACCCACGATCGAACGCACAGAAATGTTTTCACTGACACCGGGAATGCCCACCTTCAGACAGCAGATTCCCCGGATGATCAGCTCAATCTTCACGCCTGCGGCACTGGCCTCATAAAGAGCTGCGATGATCTCCTTATCACACAGAGAATTCATCTTTGCAATAATATGTGCCGGTTTCCCGTTCTGTGCATTTTTCGTCTCGCGTTCGATCAGCTTCAGGAAACGCTTACGCAGCCAGATTGGAGCCACGACCAGCTTGTTCCAGCTCTTAGGCTCTGAGTATCCGGAGAGCATATTGAACACTGCGGTAGCATCCTCTCCCACAGGCTCTGCGCATGTCAGAAGACCGCAGTCTGTATAAAGCTTTGCCGTTGAATCATTATAGTTTCCTGTTCCCAGATGTACATAACGGCGGATGCCATCCTCCTCTCTTCTGACTACAAGAGTGATCTTACTGTGTGTCTTCAGTCCCACCAGTCCGTAAATCACATGGCACCCTGCTTTCTCCAGCATCTTGGCCCAGATAATATTATTCTCCTCGTCAAAACGCGCCTTCAGCTCTACCAGTACCGACACCTGCTTTCCATTCTCTGCAGCCTGTGCCAGAGCTGCGATGATCGGTGAATTGCCGCTGACACGATACAGGGTCTGCTTAATCGCCAGTACATCCGGATCCTTCGACGCCTGCTTCACAAAGTTTACAACAGGATCAAAGGTCATATAGGGATGGTGCAGCAGAATATCCCCTTTTCGGATCTGTGTAAAGATATCCTCATCCGTCATCATTTCCGGAACGGGCTGAGGCTGGTATTTCGGTGTCTTATACTCATCAAATCCATCCATCCCGTACATCTTCATCAAAAAGGTCAGATCAAGTGGTCCATTGATTGAAAAGATATCAGGCTCCTTAATGGAGAAATCCTTTTTCAGCAGCTTTAAAAGCCTGCTGTCCATATCCTCCTGTACCTCCAGACGGATCACCTCTCCCCACTGACGTTTCTTCAGCTGCTTCTGGATCTCTTTCAGAAGATCGGCTGCCTCATCCTCATCAATCGAGAGATCGGCATTTCTCATGATCCGGTAAGGATGTGCACAGATGACATCGTAGTTCAGGAAAAGCCGGCCGATGTTGCGCTCTATGACCTCTTCGAGCAGGATCACTCTCCGCTCCCCATCCTTGCCCTCTGGCAGTTCAATGATACGCGGAAGCACAGAGGGCACCTGTACCGTTGCAAAATCATAAGCCTCTTTTTCTCCTTTTTCCCGGATCAGCGCACCGATATTCAGGGATTTATTGCGGATCAGCGGGAAGGGTCTGGAGGAATCCACCGCCATTGGTGTCAATACCGGGTACACGTTCTCCTCAAAATACTTATCGACAAAACTCTTCTGGTCCTTTGTCAGTTTCTCATGCTCGGTGATCACCTTCAGCCCCTGCTGCTTCAGGGCAGGCAGCAGAGAACGGTTATAGGTAGAATACTGGAGATTCACCAGATCATGAGTTGCTACCAGGATCTTTTCCAGCTGTTCAGACGGAGTAAGTCCGGCAATGTCTTTCTTATCACATTTGGCATGCACCATATCTTTTAAGGATGCCACACGGATCATGAAGAATTCATCCAGATTGGAAGCTGTAATACTCAAAAACTTCAGTCTCTCAAAAAGAGGAATCGACTTATCCCTTGCTTCATTCAGCACACGCTCATTAAAACGGATCCAGCTAAGCTCCCTGTTTCTATAATATTCCGACTTCTTATACTCTGATTTTTCCATCCTCTTCCACCTTGCCTCCTTATCTCACCTTTTTTCTTTTGATCACCGGACGTACACTGAATACCTCCTGGAAAAAGTCTGCCTTGTCAGGAAACAGCCCCAGCTCCAGGGAAATATCCTCCGGTGTCTCCACATGAATCACCAGTTCCGCATCTTTCAGTTCTATTTTCACATTTTTGAATTTCTGCAGATGGCTGCGGTCAAGAGCATTCGCGATACGCAGGATGGCGGTCAGTCTGGCAATCACCAGATAATCATCCTTTGTCATGTTTTCCATGATCCCGCCCGCATTTTCATAATAATCCAGTTCCTGTGTATTGTACCTGACAATATTTGCGATGATTTCTCTCTCTGCATGGGACAGCCCGATGATCTCCGTGGCCATGATAATGCTGTAGGAGCATTCCGCCACATCTGAAAGACTGATGTATTTTCCGCATCCGTGAAGAATCGCCGCGATCTGTAAAAGCAGGCGTTTCCTGGCGTCCAGCCCATGCAGCTTTTTTGTCCTGTCAAAAATCATAAGAGACAGTTCTTCAATGGCACGGATATGATTCTTGCCGCACATATAACGTTTTGCCATATTTCTGGCAGATGCAATGATGTCTGCCTCAAAATTGTGCCCGGCTTTAATGATCTTGTTTTTCTGCGCATATTCATATGCGATACCATCGCTCAGATGAAAGCCCGGCATCCATATGGTTTCAACATCACATTCCTCGATAAAACGCCTGTAAATGATCAGAGAGGGAACCAGCATATAGATGTTCTCTGCAGAAACATCCAGCTTCTCTGCGGCCTCATCTGCCGAATACTCCGTAACCAGCCGGTAGAATTCCATAAATTCCTCTCTTGTCATGGACGGAACCTTTGCTGTTTCACGGAAATTGTCACCAATGACGATCAGATTCTTGATTTCCCTCTCCTTCAGGTACATCTTTTTGAAGCCTGCCAGTTCGCTGTTCACCAGTTCCTCGATCATTTTTTCCATGTGTGTCACATTTTTCTCCAGAGACGCCAGCCGCTCGCGGATGCGCAGCGTTCCGATCCGGATATTCTGGGTACTGATCAGACTGTCCTTATCAAACAGGGATACCTGGATGCTTCCGCCTCCCACGTCCACGATCGCCGTTCCCTTCTGAATGATCTTGTTAAATTCATTTTCGCTGGATGCGATGGATTTATAATCCAGGAAGCGCTGTTCTGAATTACTTAATACTTCAATCTTCAGCCCTGTCTTTTTTTCAATATAATCCAGGAGGATCACCCGGTTCTTCGTCTCACGGACCGCACTGGTCGCACAGGCACGATATGCATCCACCTGATATCCTTTCATGATCTCCCGGAAGGACTGCAGCAGTATACACAGACTCTCAATCTTTTCCACACTGATCTTTCCCGCAGTATAGGCTTCCTTCCCCAGCTCCAGACGCTGACGGATACTGTCGATCTCACGCATTCCCTTTGCGCGCGACAGCTCAAAGATTTTCATTTCCACCTCATAGGAACCTATGTCAATGGCAGCAAATATCTTGTATTGCATGAAACCCCTCCTCTGTATCGAAGCAGCTATTCCTTCTGCTGCCCCAGTAAATAATCAATAAACTGCTGTGCTGAGCGTCCGGAGAGCCCTCCGTGGCTTAACTCCCATTTGTTTGCCTCCAGTAAAAGCTCCTCCTCCGGCATGGTAACTCCATACTTTTGGGCAAGCACTCTGACAATATTCTGATACTCCTTTTTATTCGGCGCACAGAAGAAGATCTGTACTCCGAATCTGGATACCAGGGAAAGCTTTTCCTGTACGGTATCGGAGGAATGAAGGGAATCTCTTCGTCCTTCCTTATCGGCAAATTCCTCCTTGATCAGATGTCTCCGGTTGGATGTGGCATAGATCAGGACATTCTCCGGCTTCTTCTCCAGCCCGCCCTCAATGATTGCTTTCAGATATTTATATTCTATCTCAAATTCTTCAAAAGATAAGTCATCCATGTAAATAATGAACCGGTAGTTCCTGTTCTTGATCTGCGCGATCACATCATTCAGATCCTTGAACTGGTGCTTATACACTTCAATGATCCTGAGTCCCTGATCGTAATACTTATTCAGGATCCCTTTGATGCTGGAGGACTTTCCCGTCCCTGCATCTCCGAACAGCAGACAGTTGTTTGCCTTCCTTCCATGAACAAATGCCTCTGTATTGTCGATCAGTTTCTTCTTTGCAATCTCATATCCCACCAGGTCATCCAGATGTACATGGGTGATATTGGTGATCGGAACGATCTGTGCCCCCTCATCCGTATGGGCGATGCGGAAGGCTTTATGAAGTCCCAGCTTGCCCACACCGAAATCCTTGTAAAAGGAGGTCATATCCTCCATGAATTCCTGAATATCCTTTGCCTTCCCGAGCTTTTCACTCAGATTGCAGATACGGTCACGAATGCGGCGGTTAAAGATCTTACTGTCTTCATTTACATTCTGATAGTCAGAAATCAGACCATAAAAATGGATTCCCAGCGCATTCTCCATTACTGAGAAATCATAGTCATATAATTCCTTAAAAAGCGTGAAATCATGCTTTACCAGTTCATTAATACTGCCCTCTACGGCACCTCTGATCTCACACGCCTTACTGAATGCATTCTCATTGTTCACCAGATGATGCGTCAGGTAAGCATGCCAGAGATTCCCGCGAAAGCCGTAGTTCCCGGTCAGGTCGATCAGCTCATGGATACATTCACAGTAGTCTCCTTTCGCGCTTCCCGATTCCCACCAGAGATCATCCGGAAGCTCCTCACCGGCCATATCATAGTACAGCATAACCTGTTCCATTTTTTCCAGCAGCCTGTCTTCGCCGAAATCCCGGTATACGATCAGCTGTTCTTTCTTCGTCACTTTTCTCATAATCTACTCCTCAAAACGCATTCCTTCCACCGTTCAGACAGACTCCGGTCTGACGGCGGAAACTTATGTAACTTTTGACGACAAAATCCTCTCTTTCTGCCCGCTGCTCTTCGCGCATGAAACTATTCAGAGTCCATTCGCAAAATCGCCTCTACGAGGATTTCCTTTTGCTCATGTAGGGCTCTCGCCCTATAGATTTATAAAATTTGCCTCCGGTGAGAGGGCTCCCCACGGCAAATATTTATAAAACTGCATGACTCTGAGTAGTTACCTGCACATTAATAATTTCCAAGAATTTTCATGTTTCTGGCTTCCTCACGGATACCGCGCAGGGCATTTTTTACAGAGCTGTCATTCAGATTTCCTTCAAAATCAATGAAGAAACGATATTCCCAGTTCCGCCCGGTGATCGGCCGGGACTCGATCTTCGTCATGTTAATATTATTGTATATGAAATGCGAAAGCATATTATACAGGCTTCCGCTGGTATGCGGCAGTTCAAAGCAGATACTGATCTTATCGGCATCTTTCCGGAACACTCTCTGATTCGTGACAATGATAAAGCGCGTAGAATTTGCCTCGTTTACGTAGATCCTGTCTGCCAGCACCTGAAGCCCGAACCGTTCACCTGCAAACGCGCTGGCGATGGCCGCCTGGCTCTTATCCCCGTCCTCAGCCACACGCTTGGCTGCCACGGCGGTATTTTCCATCGGTATCTGTTTCCAGTCCCTGTGCTCCTCCAGAAATGGCTTACACTGGGACAGACCCTGCGGATGGGAATATACTCTGCGGATATCGGAGAGCTCTGTACCCGGCAGGCCCAACAGCCGGTGTTCGCACCGGATGATCTGCTCACCTACAATATAGTTTTCAAACTCCACCAGAAGATCATACATATCATTCACACTTCCGGCAGTAGAATTCTCAATAGGAAGCACCGCAAAATCAGCGGAGCCCTCTGCGATGGCCTCCATGGCATCTCTCCACTGTTCCACATGGAAAGAAGTGATCTCACCGGTAAAGAACTGTTTCATGGCCGCCTGGCTGTAGGCACCCTCAACCCCCTGAAAAACCACACGCACCTTCGACCGCTCGATTTCATCCACCGCAATAAACGGCAGTCTGCCCACGACACCATTCTGTGCAAGAAGCTGATACTGGAGCTTCCGGCTCATTGCCATGATCTGCTGAAACAGCTCCTCCACGCCATGCCTGTTAAATTCGTTGTGGGTCAGCCCCTTGAGCGTATCCAGCTTGGCCGTTTCTCTTGACCGGTCAAAGACCTTTTTTCCGGTATTGATCTTATACTCTGCCACCTGCTGGCAGAGCTCCATCCGTTGCTCGAACAGGTCTACCATCTGCCTGTCGATCACATCGATCTCATCTCGTAATTCCTTTAAATCAACCATCCAATTCCTCCTCCAGCTGTCCGATCGTTCTGTTTAAAACAGGATGACGCTTATATGGTGCAATCTGTGCCAGCGGTTTCAGTACGAAGTCCCTGTTCTGCATATCAATGTGAGGGATGTGAAGGTCCTCCGTATCCAGGATCAGGTCATCATAAAGAAGGATGTCCAGATCCAGCGTCCGGGGCCCCCAGCGCAGGGTGCGGACTCTTCCCGCAGCTGCTTCTATTTCATGAAGACAATCAAGCAGCTCCTCCGGTGTCAGTAAGGTACGCATCATCAGCGCCCCGTTTAAGAACACATCCTGCTCCGTCACACCATATGGCTCTGTTGTGATAAAATCTGATATCTTTACAATTTTGCAGTCCTGTCTCTCTTTAAGCATATCAACGGCCTGCTGCAGATAGGCTGCCTTATCTCCCATATTGGATCCCAGGGCAATATAAGCCGTATGCCATCCTCTGGTAATCTCAACTGCCACAGTATCCAGAGGAAGTCCCACCGGTGCCCAGGGCTTTTTCACCTCCATGGTAAGCTTCTCGATCTGATTCCATTTTAACAGAATCTCTTCTGCCAGCTTCTCCACTACCGTTTCCAGCAGCTTATACGTGTGTGTTTCCATATAGTTCTTTATAAAATGGCACACCTCGCCGTAATGTATGGACTTTTCCAGTTCATCCGCTCGTCCTGCCTCCCTGGTGCTGACATACATCACTGCAGAAAAAAGAAATTTCTGTCCCAGAACATTTTCCTCCGGAAAGACTCCGTGACGGCAGTACAGCTCCAGATCCTTTATTTTAATCTTATCCAATATTCTGTCCTCTTACTTTCTTCCAAGAATCGCTTCTGTCATCTTCACTGCCCGGTAATTCTCCTTCACGTCATGAACACGCACAAAAGATGCTCCCTTCATCACACCAAACACCGTTGTCACAAGCGTTCCCTCCACTCTTTCGGAGGATGGCAGGTCAAGTGTCAGGCCGATAACAGATTTTCTGGAGGTTCCCAGCAGGATCGGATACCCCAGTTTCTGCATTTCCTCCAGCCGGTTGATCGCCTCCAGATTGTTCTCATACGTCTTTCCAAAGCCTACACCCGGATCCAGAATGATCTTATCCTCTGCGATTCCCGCCTCCTTTGCAATACTCAGGGTCTCGCGCAGATCATCCAGCATATCCGGAATAAAATCCTGATAGTCCGGCTGCCTGCGGTTGTGCATCAGACAGCAGGGCATCCCGCTTTCTGCGATCACATGAGCCAGACAGTCATCCCATTTCAGCCCCCAGATATCATTGACCAGATCCGCTCCTGCTGCCAGAGCCTCCTTTGCCACACCGCCCTTATAGGTATCGATGGAGACAGGAATATCGAAATGCTTCTTTACCATTTCAATATAGGGGATCACACGGGCGATCTCCTCCTCATCAGAAAGCATCGTGTAGCCCGGTCTGGTGGACTCGCCGCCGATATCGATGATATCCGCGCCCTCTGCAATCATCTCCTCCACATGCCGCCTGGCCGCATCCAGATCATTCCATCTGCCGCCGTCTGAGAAGGAATCCGGTGTCACGTTCAGGATCCCCATGATATAAGTCTTATTTTTCAGGTCAAACTCTCTGTTTCCGATCTTCATATGTCATTCCTCCCAGTTTCCTGTATCTGTGTACTCCCGAAACCCGGAAACCTCCGAAACCCGGAAGCGTCCGAAATCCGCTCTGTTCCGGCTGCTTTCTCGTATTTTCGGGCCGGGGAGTCATTAATACTCTAAATAAAGGTTTTTCTTCTCGTCACTCCAGTTACACTCTTTTTCCACCCGGCATCCGAAGCATGCCCTGGATGCCTTGTCTGCACGATAGATCAGACCTGCCAGCGTGGGCTCATCCTTCACCGTAACATCCCGGTGCCTGCCGATCGCCTCCAGAATATCTGCTCTTTCCGCCTCGTCAAACCCGCATTCCTTCAGAATCTCTTCTGCGATCGGAAGTCCCGCCTTCTGATGCGGTATTCCTTCCCTGTACTGAATATGTCTCCCAATATCGTGAAGAAGAGCGGCCGCATAGATCCGCTCTTTCTCAACCTTGAGGTTTTCTTCAAAATTAAAAAGACAGGCCAGGCGTGCCACATCCAGAAAATGTGTCATGTCATGGCCACAGAAAATGCGCTCTGCCTCCAGCTCATCAATCTGCCGGAGACAGGCACAATAGGTATGGTTTTTCAATATCCTGTTTGCTCTTTCCATCTTCCTGTTACCTTACCATCTGATAAAATGTATTCTGCAGTGTTTCATTCCCCTCAAACACGCCCCGAGCCGCCATGGTAACGGTCCTGGAACCCGGTTTCTTGATCCCGCGCATCGTCATGCACATATGCTCCGCCTCAACCATGACCATCACACCCTGCGGATTCAGATGCTCCATAAATGCGTCAGCCACCTGAGAAGTGAGCTGCTCCTGAAGCTGCAGCCTTCTGGCAAACACCTCAACCGTACGTGCGATCTTACTCAAGCCTGCCACGGTGCCGTTTGGTATGTATGCAACATGCGCCTTCCCGTAAAACGGGAGCATATGATGCTCACACATTGAATAAAAGACAATGTCCTTTTCCAGGACAATCTCATTCTTATCCACGCGAAAACGCTTGCTCAGATGTGTGCCCGCATCCTCGTCCATTCCTCTCATCAGCTCTGTGTACATTCTGGCGATCCGGTCCGGCGTCTCCACCAGTCCTTCCCTGTTCACATCCTCACCGATTCCTTCCAGAATCAGCCGCACTCCTTCTTTTACTTTTTCCTGATCGATCATAATTCTGCGCTCCTTACAGTATCCACTGCCCTTGTGATTTCCCCCAGAAAGGAAAGCGAACCAAACGCAATGATTACATCTTCTTTATCTGCCATTTTCAGGCTTTTTTGTACTGCCTCCATAATACTTCCGGCCATTTCTGACGAGGGCTGGTATTTTCTCACTGTCTGCAAAAGCTCCCCCGCCGCCAATGCCCTGTCGTTTCCCGGCGTCTCTATCGTGATCACATGGGTTGACAAGGGCACTGTGGTCTTCACGATTTCCTCGTATTCTTTATCCTTGAATATACCCATTATATAAAAGATTCTTCTATTTGTAAAATACAATTCCAAAGATTTTTTCAATGTCTGTGCCGCATCCCTGTTGTGGGCACCGTCAATGATGAAAACGGGATCTCTGGCGATCACTGTGAAGCGTCCTTTCCATATCGTTTCCGCCAGTCCTCTGCGAAGCTGCTCCTCTGAGATCCGGAAGCCCAGCCTGTTTAAGACCTTTACTGCTTCCACGGCGATCACAGCATTGGTGATCTGATAAGCTCCTGCCAGAGAGATCTTCAGATCCTCATAGCCTCCATAGCTGAAATGCTGCTCATCATATCCATACCGGACACTGGAAGCTTTTTCTGTATCTGCCACATACAGGCGGCTGTTCTGTTCCCTGCATACACGCTCAATGGCTGCCATCGCCTCCGGCTTTTGCTTCAGGGATACCACGGCTGTTTCCGGTTTAATGATTCCGGCCTTATTCTCTGCGATCTCTGCCAGACTGTTTCCAAGAACACCCATATGATCCATACTGATGGAGGTGAGCACCTCCATGACCGTCGTATTCACCACATTCGTCGCATCCAGTAGTCCGCCGAGTCCTGTCTCCAGCACGACGATGTCACACGCTTTCTCTTTAAAATAGAGAAAAGCGATCGCCGTCTCCAGTTCAAAGGCCGTAGGGTGGGGTCTTCCCTCCCGTACCATCTGTCCGGCCGCCTCTGCAGTCTGTCCGGTCAGCCTCGCCAGCGACTCCTGGTCTATGTACTGTTCATCCACCTGTATCCGCTCACGGTAATGAAACAATGTGGGAGAAATATAGCGCCCTGTCCGGTATCCCGCTTCCTTCAGTACGGTAGAAAGATATGCCAGTACCGAACCCTTCCCGTTCGTTCCTGAAATGTGGATAAATCTCAGCTCATCCTGGGGATCACCCAGACGGCTCAGCAGCTGACGCATACTTTCAAGCCCAAATACACTTCCGTACTTTGCCGAATCCTCCAGGTATGCTCTTGCTTCTCTATAGTCCATAATCTATGCCTCCAAAGCACGGGCGTATGCAGGTGTGCAGACGCCCTGCTTTATCTCATCAATATAGGTATTAATTATAGTATACAATACTGCTTTTTTCAAGTGACAGGCGTACGATTTTTGCGGTTATCGCTTACTCCGGACGCTGGCAAGAGGGACTCTGCTGTATCATGTATAATTATGATGTAAAGCGCACATACTTCTGACATGAAGAATAATTTTATCAAATGCGGTATCTACGGCTGGTGCATGGAGCTTCTCTGGACCGGGTTTCTCGCTTTCCGCAGGCGGGAGATGAAGCTTTTCGGCCGCTCCTCCCTGTGGATGTTTCCCATCTACGGCATGGCGTCGGTGATTTCTCCGCTTGGCCGCTTACTGAAAAATAAAAATATATGGATACGCGGTACCATTTATGCGATCGCTATCTTTTGTGTGGAGTTTCTTACCGGAAGCTTTCTGAAAAAACGCGGCATCTGTCCCTGGGACTACTCAGACAGCCGGTTTCATTACAAGGGGCTGATCCGGCTGGACTATTATCCTCTGTGGTTTCTGGCAGGGCTCTTTTTTGAGCGGATGTCCCGGAAGTCATAATAATGAGTTGCCCGACAAATCGGGTAATTTATAGTAACCTTTTTTAATTTGCACCTTGAAAACTTAACACATTAGC